>CAIXDD010000251.1 GCA_903918155.1 uncultured Hyphomicrobiales bacterium | reverse complement strand
AGCACGCCCGCGCGCTCGATCATATTGCGCAATTGGCGAATGTTGCCGGGCCAGGAAGCCGCCTGCATCGCGGCGATGGCGACGGGCGTCAAGACGGGACAATGGGCGAACCCTTGGGCGCGGAAGCGCTCCACGATGAGTTCCGCCAGACGCGGCACGTCTTCCTTACGTTCATCAAGCGGCGAGAGGGTGATCGGAAAGACGTTGATGCGATAATAGAGGTCTTCGCGAAACGACTGGGCCTGGACCATGGCGCCAAGGTCGCGATGGGTGGCGCATACGATGCGCACATCCGCGCGGATGGTCTGCGATCCGCCGACGCGCGAAAACGTCCGCTCCTCCAGAACGCGCAGGAGCTTGACCTGCATATCGTGCGGCATGTCCCCGATTTCGTCGAGAAACAGGGTTCCGCCCGCAGCCGTCTCAAGGAGACCCGCGCGAGTCTTCACCGAGCCCGTATAGGCGCCCTTCTCGCTCCCGAACAATTCGCTTTCGAGCAGCTCGCGCGGAATGGCGCCGCAATTGACCGCCACGAAAGCGCCTTTCGCCCGCGGCGAGAGGAGATGAACCGCACGAGCGATGAATTCCTTGCCGCTCCCCGATGGACCATGAATAAAGACGGTCGTGGAGGAGGACGCGACGCGGCTCACGAGATCGAGCGCCTCGCGCATGGACGCGCTGGGCAGGGCAAGGCATTTCAGCACTTCGTCCTTCGTCATCGCCCCGCCGCCAAACGCTACGTCTGTCGATTTTTTGACTGAGGCGAGAGCCAGGCACAAGGCGAACGCCCCATTCCCGCCACCCAAAACCAATCTTACGACGCGAAATTGAGCGCCTGAACTAATCTAAGCGCTTTAAAACCCAAAATGGGTATCATCCGTTCAGCCCAACGAATCAGCTCTTTAGCGATGATTGCGCGCATCTCGAAGCGCCTGCCGCGCAGCCAGAGCAGCGCCGTGGCACGCCTGTTGCTCTCCTTGCGTCACGAACGATCAGCAATGGAGAACGCCGTGAGTGCGGTTCTGTGCATCACAGATGGATTATCGGACGCCGAGGCGTGGCTGACGCATCTCCACAAACGTGGTTACGACACCAACACCGCGACCCTCGCAACGCTTGGCGCCGTGGACGCGAACTGGCCGCGCTGCGGTCTGCTTCTCTCGCACGCCGCGGCGAAGAAACTCGCGCAGGATGCGACCGGCTTCGTGAAATGGTGCCGCCAGCTGAAAGCCGAACGCATCGTCGTGCTCGGCGAACGCAGCGACGCGTTTTCGCTGAAATGCGAATTCAACGGCACCACCCTGCAAGTGAAGCCGACCGGCGACAATTGGCGCTTCACGTCCGAAGTGATCGCGCGCTTCCTTGACGACGATCAGGGCGTGGCTGTCGGAGATCCGTCGACCTTCAATCTCCTGCGCCTTGCGCGCCGCGTCGCCGTCAGCGACGTCACGGTGATGCTCGTCGGGCCCACCGGCACCGGCAAGGAAGTCTTGTCGAAATTCCTGCACAACGCGTCGCCGCGCGCACGCAATCCCTTCATTGCGGTGAACTGCGCCGCAGTGCCGGATACGATGCTCGAAGCCGTTCTGTTTGGATATGAGCGCGGCGCCTTCACGGGCGCGCATCACCCGAACAAAGGAATTTTCCGCGCGGCGGACGGCGGCACGCTTCTGCTCGACGAAGTCTCTGAAATGGCCCTGACGCTTCAGGCGAAACTTCTTCGTGTCCTGCAGGAGAAGGAAGTGACTCCTCTTGGCAGCGCAAAGCCTGTTCCGGTGGACGTGCGCGTGATCGCCACGTCGAACCGCTACATGCTTGAAGAGGTGAAGGCCGGCCGGTTCCGCGAAGACCTCTATTATCGCCTCAACGTGTTCCCCCTCGTCACGCAATCGCTGAGCGAGCGCCGTGGCGACATTCTGCCCATCGCCGTCGCCCTGCTCGCCAAACATGCCGGCGGCTATGCGAAGGTTCCGGAGCTCACGGAAGCGTCCATCGACAAGCTGGAATCCTACGATTGGCCCGGCAATGTGCGCGAACTTGAAAACGTGTTGCAGCGCGCGCTCGTTCTGTCGGGCGGACGCCAGATCGACCCTGAACATCTGATGATCGACCTGCAGGATCTCATGCATCCGTTGATCCACCGCGAGCCCGCCCTTCTGCGCGCTGCGGTTTGAGGAGAGAGACCATGAACGCCACCGGCAAAATCGATCTGGCCCGACAGATCCTCTCCGCAGCCGAGCCCCGCCTCAACAAACAAAGCGGCGGCGCGGACTTCGGCGCGCAGATGAAACAGGCGCTGGGCGAAGTCGCGAAAGCACAGCAGAATTCGGCCGAACTCGTGAAATCCTTCGAGGCGGGCGAGGAAGTCGACGTGACGAAAGTGATGCTGGCGCGCGAAAAATCTTCGCTGGCCTTCGAAGCGACCTTGCAGATCCGCAACAAGCTGCTGAGCGCATATAAAGACATCGTCTCTATGCCCGTCTGACGGCGCTGAACCCTAATTCCACCAGGAGACGCATTTCGTGTCTGATATAAAGACCGTGACGATCGCGCCGCCTGCGGCGCTTGGCCCCGTCGGCGCCCAGCTGTGGAACGGCTTCGCAGCCGCGCAGAACTTCCTGCGTCAGCCCGCGATCGTGCGCGCCGCGCCCATCATCGTCGTCTCCATCATCATTCTCGTAGGCCTCGTCGCCATCTGGTCGCTGCGCGAACCGGCGATGACGACGCTCTTTCCTCGTCTGGGCGACGAGGACAAGGCGCAGGTGATCTCGACGCTGGAGACCCAGGGGATCAAGGCGAAACTCGATCAATCCACCGGTCAGGTTCTTGTCGCGCGCGGAGATTTCTACCGCGCCAAAATGCTGCTGGCGCAAAGCGGCCTGCCCAAGGCCGCTGTGTCGGGCTATGACATGCTCACCCAATTGCCGCTTGGCGCCAGCCGGGCGGTTGAGCACGTCAAACTCCGGCAGGCGCAGGAAAACGAGCTATCGCGCAGCATCATGGAGATCCGTGACGTCGAGGGCGCGCGCGTCCATCTCGCCGTGCCGGAGCGCTCAGCTTTCGTGCGCGAACAGACGCCGCCGTCAGCCTCGGTTTTCCTAAAACTGTCTCCTGGTCGCGCGCTTTCCAATGGCCAGGTGCAGTCCATCGCGCATTTGGTGAGTTCAAGCGTCCCGCATCTGCCTGTCGCCAATGTGACGATCGTCGACCAGTTCGGCGGATTGCTCACCTCGCCCCAGCGCGACGGCGACCTCGGCCTCACCGCACAACAACTCGAACATAAGGTGCGGCTTGAAAAACTTCTGCGCGAGCGCATCGTCAATCTTCTGACGCCTGTCATCGGTCCGGGCAATTTCAACACGGAAGTGAACGCGGATCTCGATTTCACGCGCACCGAGCAGACCCGCGAATTCTTCGATCCCGCCAGCAACGCCGTTCGCAGCGCCCAAGAAAGCATGCAGGAATCCGCCGATGGCCGCGCCCGCGGCGTGCCGGGCGCCACCTCCAATCAGCCGCCCAACGCGGCCCAGATCACCAACACGCCCCCCACGACCCCGCCTGGCGGCGACGTCGCGAAAAACCGGTCCAGCACGACGGTTCGCAATTTCGAAGTCAGCCGCGAGGTGAAGTCGACGCGCCCCGCCCTTGGCGAGATCAAGCGTCTGAGCGTCGCCGTCATCCTGCGTTCGGCCACGATGCTGGACGAAAACGGCGCCAAGGTTGAAAAGCCCTTCTCCGACGCCGAACGGGAGCGGCTGACCAGCCTCCTGCAGGAAGCTATCGGCTATGACGCGCAACGCGGCGACAAGGTGACCCTCGTCTCAAGCAATTTCGCCGAGGAGCAACAATTCGCCGCCCGCAGCTGGTTCGACGCCCCCTGGCTCGAAGACGCCATCAAGCAGCTTGTGATCGTTCTGATCCTTGCGGTCGTGGTCCTTGGCGCGCTCAAGCCCTTCCTCAACCGCCTGATGGATGCGTCCAGCTCCTCCTCCATCCGCGCGGATGAGCCGGTGATCGGCGAAGGCGAGTCCATCGAAGTGCGTGAAGGCGAAACGCTTGAAGACATCAAGGCGCGGCTCAAGCCAAAGAAGGCGGCGATCTCCGCCGAGCTTCTCGACACCGCCAACACCTATGATGATAAGGTCACGCTCATTCGCATGCTCGTGGGCGATGACGCCGGCCGCGTGACGGCCGTGCTGAAGTCGCTCATCCAGCGCGATCTCAACTAACCGGAGCCAGCAGATGGTCGACCAAACAGCCGTCTCAGCACCCGATCAAGCCGATGAAGACGCCCTGCGCCTTCTGTCGGGCACGCAGAAATGCGCGATCCTCATGCTTCTGCTTGGCGAGGACGAGGCGGCGGAAATTCTCAAGAACCTCTCGCCCCGCGAGGTGCAGCAGCTTGGCACCGCGATGTATTCCGTGGCGGACGTCGATCAGAAGACCGTCAATCTCGTGCTCGACGAGTTTCTCGCCATCATAAAGGCGCAGACCAGCATTGGCCTTGGCGCCGACGTCTATATCCGGCGGATGCTTACCAAGGCGCTCGGAGAAGACAAAGCGGGCAGCATCCTCACGCGCATCATGCCCTCCAGCAGCAGCCGAGGCATCGAGATTCTTGAATGGATGGACGCCCGCTCCATCGCCGAAATGATCGAGGGCGAGCATCCGCAGATCATTGGCCTGATCGTCGCCCAGCTCGATTATGCTATCGCCGCAGACGTTCTTATTCTTCTGCCCGCCGAGATTCAGCACGAGGTTCTTCATCGCGTCGCCACGATTGATTCAGTGCAACCGGAGGCTATCGAGCAACTTGAAAAAGTTATGCAGCTGCAGTTCCAGGCGAACACCTCCCTGCGCGCGTCCAAGATCGGCGGCGTCAAGGCGGCGGCGAAGATCATGAACTTCACGCAGAGCGCGACGGAACAGCGTATCATGAGGAACCTGCAGAAGATCGACAAGGACCTTATGATGAACATTCAGGAAAACATGTTCGTCTTCGAAAATCTGATCGCGGTCGACGACAAAAATCTCGGCGTCCTTCTTCGCAACATCGAGCCGGAAGATCTCGCCATCGCGCTCAAGGGAGCCGACGAGCGCCTGCGCGACAAGATCCTCGGCTGTATGTCGGCGCGCGCCGCAGCTTCAATCATCGACGAAATGGAAGCCAAGGGCCCCATGCGCGTCACCGAAGTTCAGGAAGCCCAAAAACGCATTGTAGCCACAGCCCGTAAGCTTTCGGATGCCGGCACCATGGTTCTGGCGGGACGCGGCGACGATTATGTCTGAACAGGCGCAACAGCGCGTCCCTCTTTCCGAAGTGCCGAACGTCGCTCCGCGCGGCGGGCCCTTCCTCGAGGATACGCGCTTCAGCAGGTCGGACGCTCATTTCGTGCCGTGGGGACGCACGACCTTCAAGCCCTACGAGCCCTCGCAACATGACGAGACGAACGAACAGGACGCAGAAACCAAGCCAAGCGCCGATAGCGACAGCGCTGCGGACGCAGAAGATCAGAAAGTCATAGCCGCGGACGAAAGCGCAATGATCGAGGCGGACGCTCGCCCCGAGCGGCCCCCGCCCCCGCCGCCCGAACCGATCGAGCCCCCGCCTGCGCCCGAAGAAATTCTCGCCGCGATCGAAACGGCGAAGGAAGACGGCCGCGCGCTCGGATACAAACAGGGATATGACGCCGCGCATCGTGACGTCGCGGACGCTCTGTCCGTATTGCGCAAATTATCCGCCGAGATCACCTCCCTCGCGGAAGACGCGACGGAACGTAACGCAGAAATCATGGCCCGGCATGTGCGGCGGCTCACGCAAGATCTCTTCGGCACGGTTTTTGCGGAAATGCCGGATCGGTTTGTGGAGCGCATCAAAAGCGCGGCCGCCAGTTTCACGAAAGCTGGAACGGACTTCACGCTTAGCCTCAACCCTCACGATTACATGTCGCTCGCGGGCGCATTAAAAGGCGAAGACTTATTCTCGAATATCCGCGTGGTCGAAGACATGGAGCTTGCGCCTGGCGCATTCCGTCTGAGCTCCCGCGAGCTTGAATACGAAGACAGCCCCTCCATGACGGACGAGCGAGACACAGAATGAAGGATGCGGCCGTCACTCTGGAAAGGCGCCTTGACGCATTAAAGTCCGGTCGCACCATCAGCGCGTCTGGGCGCGTGCGGCGCTTCGACGGCCAAATCGTGCATGCGAGTTCGTTTCCCGCTGCGGTCGGGACTGAATGCCGGATCGCGTCAGAAGACGGCGGCTGGGCGGATGCCGAGGTGATCGGATTTCTGGACGATTACACGGTGATGGTCCTCACGGGAGGATCAGCGCCTCTTGTGGCGGGCGCTCGAGTAGAGACAAAACTCCGCGCTGACGTCGTGCCAGTCGGAGACGGATTGCTGGGCCGCGTCTTCGATGGCGCAGGCCGCACGCTCGACGGCCTCGCCGACCCTGTCCTCAACGCCAGATGGCCGCTTCGCGGTGAACGCGTTAACCCGCTGCGCCGCAAGCCTGTTCGTCATTCACTGGATGTCGGCGTGCGCGCCTTGAACGCCTTGCTGACGGTCGGGCGCGGCCAGAAGGTCGGGATCATCGCCGGCAGCGGCGTCGGCAAATCCTCCTTGCTGTCGTGCATTGCGCGCTTCACATCCGCAGATGTCGTAATCATCGGCCTGATTGGCGAACGCGGACGCGAAGTGTCTGGCTTCGTCGAGGAATTGTCGGCCTCAGAATCCTTCGCCCATACGATTGTCGTCGCCGTGCCGGCGGATCATTCGCCTGTGCTTCGCCTTCGCGGCCTTCATCGCGCAACCGCCTATGCGGAATATTTTCGCTCGCAGGGGAAAAACGTTCTTCTGATGATCGATTCCTTGACACGTGTCGCGCATGCCCAGCGCGAATTAGGGCTTGCGCTTGGCGAACACCCCACGACAAAAGGTTATCCGCCTTCCGTAATTTCGTTGATCGGTTCTGCGCTGGAACGCGCGGGCCTTGATTCTGAAAGCGGCGGCAGCATCACCGGGATCTACACCATCCTGGCTGATGGAGACGACACGACGAACGATCCCATCGTCGATACGGCGCGCGCTATTCTCGATGGACATGTCGTCCTGTCGCGAAAGCAAGCTGAACAGGGCATTTTTCCCGCCATTGACGTCAATGCATCCGTCAGCAGAACGATGACCGATTGCGTCTCGCAAGCGCATATGGCGCGCGCGCGCAAGTTCAGACGCTATTTGAGCCTGTGGGATCAAAATCGTGATCTTATGTTGCTCGGTGGTTATCAGACAGGTCAGGATCCTGAATTGGATATGGCGTTCGAGACGTATCCAAAACTGGTGAGTTTCATCACGCAGGGCATGCATGAACGCTCGACATTGATAGAGAGCGACGCGCGACTCCAAGCGCTGTTTCCATGAGGGCGCGAACGCTGCAATTAATGGGCAAGAAAGTGTCCATCCTCCTTGAGGCGTATAAACGTGAGGCGCGCAAACTTGCCGAGGAGCTGAAGCGGCTTGATACCAGGATCGCCCAAATCGACGACCTGAACCAAAGCTATCGTCAACATCTTGCGCTTCCCGACTTGCGCGCGGCCGAATACCGCGATGCGACCAGCATCCTCATGCGGCTTACAGAACGTCGGGACATAGACGTCCAGCGAAAAGATCTTCTTGGCGTCGAGCGCGACCGCTTGAGCCGCATCCTCGCGGAGAAGAAGCGCCAGATCGAGCGATTGGAGGAAGAGGCCAAGCGTGTGATCGCCGTCGAACGGCTGGAGAAGGAGCGCATCCGAGAGACGCTTGCTCCTGCTTACCGTAAGTAATGGCACGCCGCTTGCTAATCTCTACGGGTGATGTCGACTATCCGTCGACGACGCTCGATTCCAGGGGTCCACGTGGACAGTTTGAGCCCGATCAACGTGACGACGACCGACGCCGCCGTCCTGCCCGACGCGCTCGCGAATGTCATCCCGGGTGCGTTTCACACGCCTTTTGAGGCGTTTTTTGCCAATTCCAACCTGAAGACCGACTTGGAAGCCCCTGTCGGACTCTCTATTGTTGAGGCGAAGTCGGGCGATATCGCACCCGTCAGCGAATCGACAGACAGCGCTCCGATTAATGTCGCCGCCATAGCCGCCGCCATTACAGCGGCGATCTCGATCAGTCGAGCTCAAGAGCGCGTGAGCGAAGTCGCCCAGCATCCGGACGTCTTCAGCGTTCCGACTCTTATTGAAGCGCCGGTTGAAGCGCCGGCCGCCGACGAAGACGATGCCCTCTACGCCGCTTTGCTGCCCCTGATCACTGGGGCTGGCCCTACGCCCCTTCCCTCGCCTCCCTCTATCAACGCGCAGGAAAGTGAATCGCCCGACGCGCCATCCGACCTTTCCGTGATCGCCGGGCAGACGCAGACCTACGCCGAACCTATGGCGCCCACGCCTTCACTTGCGAGCCTAACCCCTGACGTTGCGCCTGCGCTCCCCTTCTCTGCGCCGCAGGAAACATTCATCGCGCCGATCCAACCGAACATCGTCGTGGAGACACAACAGCAACCTGATGTGCGCCACGCAACGTCCGAAATAGGCGCGACACAGTACGATGCGCCAAAGACAGCCGAATTGGCGGAAGCGCACAGCCGGCAGCAACCGCCGCCGCCCCACAACCAACAAGAAACCACGCTGCGTCCCGTCGCGTTGAGCGAACCTGACGACACGCTTGCGGCTGAGGCAACGAGCGCACCGCGCATTTTGACCACGACCGACATCGACGACGCAGACGCGCTTCCTAAAGACAGCCTGGCCGCTTCTTTTGCCTACATCGCGAACCAAGCGACGGACGCGAAGCAAAACATTCCGCAAGTCCTTCCCGTCCCGGCTTCATTGGACGCCGGCGCGCCGCAATCGAATGCCGAAAATAATCAGCATGTCGTAGGCGAAAACGAACCCGACGCATTTTCTTCAGCGCCGCCCCCCAAGCAGGAACGCGGCATTGAGACGCAAGAGGACTTAGAGCCGACAAAATACATCTCTGCCCCTCCGCCGCTCGACCCCTCTACTATTCCTGGCGCAAGTTTGAGCGCACCATTGGCAGCTCAACGGGAGCCGCTGCCGAAAAATGAAAACGAAGCGCCAGTGGCGCGCGCTTCCATTCCGGCTGACGCGCTCATCACCGCCGCTCATATCGCTTTCGAACCCTCAAAGAATCCAACTTCGCAATCCATTACCGTCAAAACCCCGGCGCTCAATGCGAAGCAGACGCTTCAAACACAAATTCCAAAAAACGAACCGCTCGCCGAACCGCCCAACCGTAGCACGAGCGATCTCGGCGGCAACAATAAATTCATGGAACCCGCTGACCAGCCGTACGAAACAAAGCCTCAATCGCCGAACAAGTCGTTCGAGCACGCTTTGTCGCGCGAAACCAACGGTCGTCCGGCGTCTACTGTCCAGAACGCCTTCCTGCTCGACAACATGGTCGTCCAGGCTGCGCCGAAGTCCGCCGTTGAAACGCCAAATGACCCCGCGCAAGCGCGCCTTCTGACTTCGCCCCTCCCTATAGACGCCGATCGGCGTTCGCCCCAACGCGAACCTCGCCTCAAGTCACCGCTTCCCTCGCGTCCGCTTGATACCGCCCTCGTGGAAATCACGCAGGTCAAAGACGCGTCGACAAGGGAAACCACGGGCGATGCTCGCAAGACTGCTGAACCGTTCGCTGCGCACATCACGCATCTCTCGGAACCGGAAACCGTTGAGGCCCAAGCCATCAGCGAGGCCGAAACGCAAAAACCGCAGACTGAAAATACTAAGACCGATAAGCCCGGCATCTCAAGCGAACGCGATGCGAAACAGCGCCAAATCACCGACGATCTTCGCACGCGTGCGATTGAACGTCAGGTCATCGCGGCCGCGCGCGACGGAGCGGAACAGATCCGCATGCAATTATATCCCCCTGGTCTTGGCCAGGTGCTCGTCCGCGTCGTGATGGAAGGCGGAAAACTGAAATTGCAGGCGCGGACCTCGTCCGCAGAAGCCGCCGACGCCCTGCGCGATATCGGCGGCGCGCTTGGCGACGCTCTCGAACAAAGCGGCTTTATGCTGATGAGCTTTGATGTTTCCCATGAAGACACGAGCAATGGTCGTCAGGCCAGCACGTCGTCTCATCAACCCCGCATGGAGAAGAACGAAAGCGACTTCTCCATCGACGTTCACGTGTAAGGAACCGGACTATGGCCACTGAACCGGAAGCCGAACCGACAAAAAAGAAGCTGCCGATCGTCAAGATTCTTCTTGGTGTCGTTGGAGCTATCGTGATGCTTGCCGTCGGCGCTGGCGCGGCGTTGCTTTATACGAAACTCACAAAGCCCGCAGAAGAAAATCCTCTGGCGATCGTCATCGAGAAAAAGGCGGACGACGGCGGAAAATCAGACGCCCCGAAGGGCGAGGCGGGCGAAAAAGCCAAGGGCGCCGATACTAGTTCTGGCGCCAAGCCCGTTCCTTCGCGCGAACAATATGTCAC
Source organism: uncultured Hyphomicrobiales bacterium (assembly GCA_903918155.1). Lineage (GTDB taxonomy): Bacteria > Pseudomonadota > Alphaproteobacteria > Rhizobiales > Beijerinckiaceae > Terripilifer. Next base: position 5,421 of record CAIXDD010000251.1, on the reverse strand, counting down.
GAGCTATTTCGAGTTTCCTGGTAATTTCACGACGAATATGAAGGGCTCCCGCCGCTTCGTACAAACTGCGATTGGACTGGCGACCCAATATGACAAGCGCGTTATCGAAAACGTGCAGAGGCATGAAGTCGCCATCCGATCGGAAGTGCTCGCGGTTCTCGCCGAGCAGACCGAAGCAGATCTTGTTGGCGTAGACAATCGCCGCCGCATTCAAGGACTGATCAAGGATGCGATCAATCGTGTCCTGCTTGAACGGACCGATTTCGGCGGCATCGAGAACGTCTATATCACCGCTCTGGTTATGCAGTGACCTATGGCCAGCACGCGCAAACTTAGCAACGAAGAAGTCTCCGCTCTCATCGACGGGCTCAACGACGGTACCGTCGAGGCTGGCTCGGGCGTGGCCAAGAACGTTGAATATCGGCCATACGTGTTTGGCGGCGAAGACGCTGGACTGTTGGGCGATCTTCATACGTTGCGTCTGATCAATGAGCGCTTCGGCAGGCAATTGCGCAACGTGCTGTTGCCGATGCTGCGCTTCATGCCTCGCATATCGACGCTTCCGCCCGAGACGCGGCGGTTCGATGAGTATTTGAAGAACGCAGACCAATTCGTCAGCTTCACCACCGCGCGCGCGGACGCCCTGAAGGGAATGATCCTTCTGCAGATCCCGCCGCGTCTCATCGCAATCCTAGTGAATTCGTTTTTCGGCGGGAACGGCGATTGTCCAATCACGCGTCAGACGGAATTTACGCCCACCGAGGAACGCATTCTACAGGTCATCGTCGATGGCGCGCTGAAGACGCTCGACGAATGCTGGCGAGAAATCTATCCCGTCACCTTCGACTATATCGGCAGCGAGACGAATCCCGCCTTCACCTCCTTTGTGGAAGGACAGGAAGTCTGCATCATTTCGTCCTTCGTAGTACAGCTGCCCTATGCTGAGCCACTTACGATGGAAGTGATCTATCCTCGTCAAGCGTTGAAGCAAATCGCGACGATTTTGCGCAGCAAGATCCAGCGCGTCAGCGACGGGCGTGACTTCAAGTGGGAATCTCTTCTCAACGACGCGATCATGAGCGTCCCCCTCAGCTTTGTTCCGCGCATCGCCAATCCGTCGGTGACCTTAGGCGAGCTTATCCAACTTCGCGAGAATTCAGTCATAGAGATCCCATCGTTCGACCAGGTGAAAATTTTCGTTGAGGGCGAACCACTTCTTGAGGGAGTGCTCGGCGAGCAGGACCGCAATCTTGCACTTCGGATCGTCGGTGGAACAGACAAGCGAGGCAAGCAATGAGCGGCAGCGACAAGGACAATGCCGGCGAGATCGCCGGATCTAACTTGAAACTTCTTGAGAATATCGAGGTTCAGCTGACTGTGGAGGTCGGCGGAACGAAGATCTCAATTGGCGACCTTCTCAAGCTGAATGATGGGTCTGTGGTCGAGTTGGAACGGCTCGCGGGCGAACATCTCGATATTCTTGTGAACGGCACTCTTCTCGCAAAAGGAGAAGTTGTGCTTGTCGGCGAGCGCCTCGGCATTCGCCTCACAGAGATCGTGTCTCCGGAGAAGAGAGTTCGTAGCCTTTGAGCCCCTTGTTCGCCTCAAACCCTCTGACCTGGGTGCTTCTGGCAATAGGCGTCGTTGCGGCGTTCCTCCTTTTGAAATGGCGGGATCGCCTCTTCACGCGCCTTGGCGTCAACACGCCCGCGCGCGAGACGATCGCAATTGCGCCAGGCATCCGCATAATGGTTGTCGAGATCGGCGGAAAACGTCTCGCCTGCGCCCTTAATCGCGAAGGTGTGAGCGCGATGCAAGTTCTTGGCGACGTATCGCAGGAGCAGCGGAATTGACTGCCCGTTATATATTCGCCGTCGGCGTTTTCTTTTTGATCGCGGTTGATGCGCAAGCCCAAACGGGTTCGGTGTTCGACATACCGCTCCTCAAGCTTGAAGGGCAAAGCGGCGGCCAGACTCTGTCGCTGACCCTTCAGACGCTTGCGCTCATGACAGCGCTGACGTTGCTCCCTTCGCTCCTGCTCGTCACGACGAGCTTCACGCGCATTATCGTGACGCTTTCGATACTGCGTCAGGCGCTCGGCACACAACAGACGCCCCCCAATCAGGTGCTGGTCGGCCTTGCTCTCTTTATGACGCTGTTCGTCATGACGCCCACGTTCAAACAAATCAATGATACGGCCTTCGCGCCCTATGTCGCAGGACAGATTGGCGCTGAAGAGGCTGGCGTACGCGGCCTTGACGTGATGAAAAGCTTCATGGTTCGACACACGCGCGAATCCGACCTTTTGCTCATGGCGGAAATGCAGGGCGACACTGGGTATGAGAATCCTCAAGCCGTGCCTGTAGCCGTCATCGTGCCAGCGTTTATCCTCAGCGAACTGAAGACCGCTTTCACGATCGGCTTCCTGCTCTTTCTGCCCTTTCTGGTGATCGACATCGTGGTCGCCAGTCTTCTCATGTCGCTGGGGATGATGATGCTCTCTCCGACATTGATCTCCCTGCCCTTCAAATTGCTCTTATTCGTACTTGTCGACGGCTGGAGCATGACCATGTCATCGCTGGTCGAAAGCTTCACGAAAGGCTGAATGATGCAATATCAGCAGTTCGCCATGGTGGGTCGTGAAACGCTTCAAAGCGTTCTTTTCACCGTTGGCCCCGTTCTTCTCGCGGCCCTCGCGGTCGGCCTCGTGCTCGGCATGGTCCAGGCGGCGACGTCGATTAACGAAGCGACGCTCACATTCGTGCCTAAACTTGTCGTGGTCGCGGTGGTCCTTGCTCTTTCCGGCCCGTTCATGGTGACCACGATCAGTAATTTCTTTCAATCCGTCTTCACAGAGATCGCTCGAGTCGGCAGATGATCGTTCTTGAGCAAAACCTCCTTATTGAACGCTTGTGGACGCTCCTTCTTCTGTCGGTGCGTCTTTCCGGCATGCTCATTTTCGCGCCTTTCTTTTCGGCCTCCGCCATCACCGTCCCTATTCGTATTCTAATCGCGCTCTCCATTGCAGTCGTTTTGAGCAGCAGCGTGCCGGTCCCCAAGGTCGATATCGCAAGTCCCATCGGCGCGCTGACGATTTTTCGCGAGGCGCTCATTGGACTTTCCATTGGCCTATTGTTCCAATTCGCGTTCGCCACCGTCGCCATGGCTGGGGGAGCAAATCGCATTTTCCATGGGGATCGGCTTCGCCTCGATGGTGGATCCGCAATCGGGCGCCCAGTCGCCGGTGATCACGCAATTCCTGTCCATTCTTCTGACGCTGATTTTCCTGACCGTGGATGGACACCATATTCTTTTGCGACATGTCGGCTCCAGCTTCGCGGCGCTGCCCATTGAAGCCTCCGTCGACCCGGCCATCTTTCTTGGGATCGTTCAGAGCGCAGGTCTGATCTTTTCCGCGGCTCTTCTTGTGGCGATGCCGCTCATGGTTGCGCTGTCGCTGGCTAATATCATTATTGGACTGCTGACGCGCGTCGCTCCGCAGCTCAACATCTTTTCGGTTGGATTTCCCATGACCATTCTCATCGGGCTTGCTTTGATGCTCATCTCGATGCCCTCTCTCGCAACAGCGTTCAACGGCCTCATCCAGGCCAGCGCTGATCTTAGCCGCGAACTCATTCTAGGGGAGGCGCGACGCTGATGTCTGAGGAGAGCGAACAGGAAAAAACAGAACAACCTACGGAACGACGAAAACAAGATTCCCTTGAGAAAGGGCAATTGCTTGTTTCCAAAGATTTTGTAATGGCGAGCGTTCTTCTTACGGGAGCGGCTTGTTTTGCGTTTTTCGGTCGTCAGATGTTCCAAGAATTGGTCGGCATTTTCCGCAATGGCATGGATGTGACGCCCGCGCTCAGCCGCGATTTACCGCTTCTTCCCGTGCTCGCGGATCGTTTTCTCTCCTCAATTATTCTCATACTGGCGTTTTCGACGCCGTTGATCCTCGCAGCGATCGTCGCGCAATTTCTGCTCGGCGGAATTCACTTCATTCCGTCGAATTTGGCTTTCAAGGGTAGCCGGCTTTCCCCCGTCTCCGGCCTCAAGAGGATGTTTGGTCTCGACGCGTTGATCGAACTGGCAAAGTCCGTCACCAAGGTCGTCGTGCTCTGTGCGTTAGGAGTGTGGATCGTGCTTGGGAGCCTGCCGGAGATCGTCTCGCTCACCTTTGTGGAATTGCAATCGGCAGTCGACAGAGTCGGCGGATTGACTGTCTGGATCATTCTTGTCCTGGTTGGAGCCATCGCCGTGCTCGGCATATGCGATGCAGGCCTTCAATGGTACAAGCATAATCAGAAGTTGATGATGACGAAGCAGGAAGTGAAGGACGAGTACAAACAGACCGAAGGCTCGCCTGAAATTCGCGCGCGCATTCGCAAGGTCCAGCAGGAGATCGCCCAACGCGGCTCTGTCGCCGACGTCGACAAGGCGCAGGTCGTTCTCGTCAACCCGCAGCATTTCGCTGTCGCTCTTTATTACGATTTCGCCGAAGGGTCGGCGCCGAAAGTCATCGCCAAGGGAGCGGATGTCATTGCGGCGCAAATCAAGGAAAAGGCTGAGGCCAAAGGAATCCCGGTTCTTCGAATGCCGCTTCTTACGCGCGCCTTGTATTATACGACGGAAATCGGCGCGGAAATCCATGCTGATCTTTACCGCGCCGCCGCGACCGTCCTGAGCTTCGTCTTCCAGGCTGGCGCAAATGGCGAACCGCCGGATGTCGAAGTGCCTGAAACCCTGCGCTTCGACTCGAACGGGCGTCGTTCGGGAGAGAAATCATGAAGCAGACTAGCTGCTTTGGCTGCAGGCATTTCGTCATCACCTATAACGCCCGACGTCCCTATGCTTGCCGGGCGTTCGGTTTCGAAACGGTTCGCGTACCATCGCTCGAAGTGATGGCCGCCTCGGGCAAGCCTTGCCAGAAACGAGAAGAAAGCGTCGCAGGTTGGGCGCAAAGGAGTTCGCGATGAGCGAGAAGCCGAAGAAGAAAATCGCCGCAGATAAAAAAGCCGCAGTTACCGAGGCTGCGCCTACTGGCGCGGCCGCTGCGGCTGGTCAGCCTGCGGCGAACGTGAAAGGCGAGGCGAAGGCGCAATCTCTCGCCGTCGGTCCCCCCGTGGCGAAATCAAATGAACCCGCTGCGGAACCCAAGCCGTCCGATCCGGCGCGCAAGACGCATATCGACGAAGCCATTGAAATCGCCTTGGAGGCCGCCAGCACCGCGGTGGATTCCGCGCAGGAAATTCAACGGTTGCGCGCGGAAACGTTCAAACTTGTAGAAGGCACGCGCCGCAACAATAAGCTCGTTCTTTACTCCTCCATTCTCATCTTTGGCGTCTCTTCAATCGCCGTCTTCGGCTCCCTGGTCTATTTCCGACGAGCGATGAACGATATGGAGATGCTGACGACCGT
>CAIXDD010000250.1 GCA_903918155.1 uncultured Hyphomicrobiales bacterium | reverse complement strand
CTGTCGCCTTCGTCGGCGTTGACGACCACATATTTGCGCGCGCCCGCAGCCTTGCGCACCGCATCCCATTTGATCGCGGCGGGAAAGCCCGCGCCGCCGCGCCCGCGCAGGCCCGACGCCGCGATCTCCGCGACGATCGCCTGCGGCCCGATCTGGCGCGCGCGCGCCAGGCCCGCAAAGCCGCCATGGGCGCGATAATCCTCCAGCGCAAGCGGATCGATCACGCCGCAGCGCGCGAAGGTCACGCGCGTCTGGCGCTTCATCCAGTCGAGCGCGTCGATGCGCCCCAGCGCAAGGCCATGCGCGCCGCCCTCCAGGAAACCCGCGTCGAACAGGCTTTTCACGTCGCTCGCGCGCACGGGGCCGTAACCGATGCGCCCCTGCGCGCCGTCCACCTCCACCAGCGGCTCCAGCCACGCCATGCCGCGCGAGCCGGTGCGCACGATCTCGCATGCAAGCCCGCGCGCGCGCGCCTCGCGCGCCATCGCCTCCGCCACGGACTCCGCGCCGACCGAACGCGCCGCCGCGTCGCGCGGAACGTAAATGCGCGGGGCCCTCATCGCCGCGCCTCCGCGATCCACGCGTCGAGGCGGGCGACGTCGAGCCGTCCGATCAGCGCGCCATCGGCCAGCGCGGCCGGGCCCAAAGCGCAATCGCCCAGGCAATAGACGCTTTCCAGCGTCAGCGCGCCGTCCGGCGTGGTCTCGCCCGGCGCAAGCCTGTGCGCCTGCGCCAGATGCGCGACGAGGCTCTCGCAGCCGCGCGCCTGACAGGCCTCCGCACGGCAGATCTTCAGCACGCGACGACCCGCCGGCGCGCGCCGGAAGTCATGATAGAAGGAGACGACGCCGCGCACTTCGGCCTGCGAGACGTTGAGCATGCGCGCGAGCATCGGCAAGGCCTCGTCATGGATATGGCCGAAGGCGTCTTGCAGCGCGTGCAGGATGGGCAGGAGCGGCGTCGCGCCCACGGCGTCCTCGCCGAAAAAGGCGCGCGCGCGCGCGATCTCGGCGACGGCGATGCGCTCCGCCTCCGCAAGGTCGAACGCGTCACGCGATGGATCCGCCGCACCGCCCAAAGCTCGCTCCCTCGATTGGCCAAAGCGATTTGTGCCACGCCCGCGCGGCAAAAGCGAGACGTCTAGGGCGCCGCGCTCCCCTCGCCCGGCGCGCCGAAGACGAGGCTTTTCACCGTCACCGGAATCATGGCGGACGGCATGCGGATGCGCCCGATGTCCACGAAGTCGAAATCGCGCAGCACGATCCCGTCGATGGCGAGAATGTCGTTGGGAAGCTTGAGCTCCTCGCGCAGCGCCGCGCCGAGATTGGCGGCCACGTCGCCTTCGAGCATGAGGTAAAGCGCAGTTCCAGCCGCGATCTTGTCGGACATGCCGCGGACGATCCCTTCCGCCAGCGGCCGCACCCGCTCCCATGAGGCCTCGCCCCGCCAGCGCAGCGCCAGGACGACCTCGCGCGCGGGATCGGACTCGTCGAACAAGGCGCGATGGCGGGCGATCGCCTGCGCCAGCGCCTGCGCCTCGAAGGGGCCGGAGAAATCGAAGGCGGGCTGCAGCACAGGCAGATTGCGCCGCGGCAGAAGCGCGGCGTGCGAACTGACATAGGAGGTCTGCCCGCTCATCTGCACGCTATGTTCGGATGCGCCCAGCGCGGTGGCGCGGATGCATTCGCCCGGCTCCAGCAGCGGCCAAAGCGCGCGCCCCTGATCCCATCGCCAGCGGATCGCGCGGCCAAGCCGCCAACCCATATCGCCGAAATCGCGCGTCTCGCGATGATAGACATATTCGGCCACGCCGCCGGAAAAGACGACGCCGTCGAGCGCGCCGAAATCCATGATCGGCTCGGTCACGAACAAGGCGCGCGCGGGCGCAGGCATGGGCCGAGCGAACAGCGCGTCGAACAGATCGTCGGCCATCACGTCGGCGAGCGCGCGCAGGCCCTCCTTGTCGGCTTGCGCGCCCAGCGTCCAGTCGAGCCCGGCGCGCCGCACGAAGGCCGCGCCTGCGGGATCAAGCCGCACGAGCCGGTTCTCCCCGTCCATCGCGATCTGCCGGCCGCCGATGTCGAGCGCGGCGGCGGCGGCGACGCGGCCGTTCTCGATCAGGGCGAGCTTCGTCGTGGCGCCGCCTATGTCGATATTGAGCAGGCGCGTCATCTCGCGGCGCGAGCGCTCCACGGCGCCCGAGCCATGGGCGGCGAGCATCGCCTCCATATGGTCGCCGGCGGCGGCGGCGACGAGTTCGCCCGCCTCCTGCGCGAGCGCGGCGAGAATGGTTTGCGCGTTCTCCTTGCGCGCGGCCGCGCCCGTCATGATGACGACGCCCGTCTCCACATCGTCGGGCGTGACGCCGGAGACGACGAAGGCGCGGTCGATGATGTCGCGCAGCCGCGCGCCGTCGATGAATGCGCCCGTGAAAGGGGTGAGCGACACGGGCGAGACATAGAGCGTCTCGCGCGCCTTCGCCTGCCGGCGCATGGCGAGCGGCTCGCCGGGGCCGCGCATCAGCAGGCGGGAGAAGACGATCTGCGTTCCCGACGAGCCGATGTCGACGCCCATGCTGATGAGCGGCGTCTCCACGTTCTCGCGCGGATCGAGCACGAGATTGTCGTCGGTATCGTGATCGTGATCGGCCTCTTCGCCAGACGCATGGTCATGACGCGCGAGCGCGCCGAAGGCGTGATCGGCCAGCGTATGGACGTTGGCCTGTCGCGGAGGAAGGGGCGCGTCCGCCAAATCTGTCCTCCCGGGCTGCGACATTGCGGGAAAGAACGGCCCGACGGCGTCCGCCGGGCCGCGGATCGCTTATTTCTTGGCCTTGCGTTCGCCGCGCAGATAGTCGCGCACGACGTCGGCGGTGAGCACGACATAGGGGTCGTATTCGGGCGCGTCTTCGATCTGGTTGAGATTGTTCAGCCCCATCTGGCGGAAGATGCGCGCCGTCGAGGAGATGAGACGCACCGGCCGTTCGGGATCGGAATTGAAATGCTGGTGGATCGTGTTCGGCGGAATGTAGATGTAATCGCCGGCTTCCCACTCCAGCTTCTTCACTTCCGCCTGCGGCTTCCACTCGAACGTGTCGGTGATCTCCACGTCGCAATCCTGATGCATGTCATAGCCGCGCCCTTCGAGCACGTAGACGCATTCTTCGGCGAGGTGGCTGTGCTTGCCCGAGCGCGAGCCCGGCGGAATGACCTGCATATAGGCGTCGACCGTCTCGATGCGGGTCTGCATCGGTTCGTTCATCAGATGTTTCAGCAGACCCTGACGCGACATTTCCCACGGCATTTCGTGGGGCCTGACGATCTTCTTGCGGCGGGCGTTGCGGGTGGGGGCGTCGCGCGCTTCGTCGAGCAGGCGCTGATACAGGCGCTCGTTGGAGGCGCCTTCAAGCCAGGCGGCTGTTTCGTCCCAAGCCATCAGTAACCTCCCTTGGGATGGTTGAAGTCTTCCTCGATCTCGCGGGCGACGAAGCCTTCGGCTTCCGGCGTCACCTCCACGGGGCGCTCCTGCACGGTCTTCTGGAAGAGCATGTTGAGGAAGAGATACATCGGCTTCGTCTTGATGACGAGCGCGCGGGCCGGCTTGTCGGTCTGCGCGTTGAAGTGCTGATGCACGCAATTGTTGTGAACGATGGCGATATCGCCAGCTTCCCAATCGTAACGGATGCCGTCGTGAATCTCGTAGCCCTTGCCGTCGAGAATGTAGAAGGCGGCTTCGTTCACGTGGCCATGCTTCTGCGAGAACGCGCCGGGCGCGTATTCTTCCAAATGCATGTGGAAGGTCTGGGTGATGCCGTCCTTCGGCTCGACGTAATGGCGGCTGAAGCACAGCGGCCCGTCGATGAAGCCCAGCTCCTTGGCCTTGCGCACGCGCGGCACGGCGCGCAGGCGGTCAAGCTCCTGCTTGACGTTGTATTCGCCCTGAATGCCGCGCACGAACACGCGGTCCTTCTTGTTGTGGTACATCGTGGCGCGCTTTTCATCGAGCGCCTCGGAATTGTGGCCCATGGCGCCCGTCGGGGCGGCCTTGGTCACGCGAGCATCATCATCCATGTCGGATCCTCCGCAGAACGTCGTCCCACTTTCGGGGGCGTCGCGATGGGGCAGAAATACACGCCCCGCCAGCGTCTGTCATGTCCCGCGCGCAGGGGCGGGCGGCCCATTTTCCGCTTTGCCCACATCCCCAAGACGGCTATGTGTCCCCCATAGCAAAATCACCGTCCGCCGGAGGAACCCGCCGCATGCGCTACATCGACTGCTTCAACCATTTCTTCCCCAAGGCGCTCTGGGACAAGATGCTGGCCACCCCCGGCGCCGCCGCCGACATCGGCGCCCGCATGCGCGGCATTCCCTGCATCTACGATCTGGACGAGCGCAAGCGCGTCGTGGACATGTTCCGCACCAAGCACAATTACACCCAGGTGATCTCGCTGGGCATGCCTCCGCTCGAGGCGCTGGGCGGACCGGAGCAGGTCGAGGAGTTCGCCAAGCTCGCCAATGACGGAATGGCCGAGCTTGTGGCGAAGAACCCGGATTATTTCTGCGGCTGGCTCGCCGCCCTGCCGATGAATTCCAAGGGGCGCGAGAAGGAATATGAGCGCGCCATCGCCCTGGGCGCCAATGGCGTGCAGATCCACACGAACATCAATGGCGTGCCGCTCGACGACGAGCAGTTCCGCCCGCTGTTCGCGATCGCCGAGAAGCACGAAAACCCCGTGTTCCTGCATCCCTCGCGCGGCGCCTTCGACCTGCCCGACTACAAGACCGAGCAGAAGTCGAAATATGAAATCTGGTGGACCTTCGGCTGGCCCTACGAGACCTCGGCCGCCATGGCCCGTCTCGTCTTCGGCGGCGTGATGGACCAGTTCCCCGACCTGAAAGTCCTCGCCCATCATCTGGGCGCCATGGTGCCCTTCTTCGAAGGTCGCGTCGGTCCCGGCTGGGACCAGCTCGGCAACCGCACCACCGACGAGGATTACAAGACGCTCCTGAAGAATATGAAGCGTCGTCCGCTGGACTATTTCAAGGACTTCTACGCCGACAGCGCGGTGTTCGGCTCGAAGCCGGCCACGGAATGCGGCCTCGCCTTCTATGGCGCCGACCGCGTGCTCTTCGCCTCGGACTGCCCGTTCGATCCGGAGAAAGGCCCCGGCTATATCCGCGAGACCATCGCGATTCTGGAATCCCTGAACCTCAGCCAGGAAGACCGCGAGAAGATCTGCTACAAGAATGCGCAGAAGCTTCTGAAGATCCGCTAGGCGCCTGAACGGACCGCCATTGAAAAAGCCGGGCTCGCGCCCGGCTTTTTTATGCGGCGCGAGCGCGCGGCGTCACTTCCTTCTATAGGGGCCAAGCTCTTTCAGCGTCGCCTCGATGAAGCTCAGGTCGATCACCTGCTCGACCTGCACGCTCCCCTTCACGTCGCCCTGCTCCTTGAAGAAGACGAGGTCCTTCTTCAGGCTGTCGACGTTCATCGCCCCGTCGGGATGGGCGCCATGCACGGTGAGCGCGCGCAGGACGGCGGGATCCTTCACATTGGAATATTTCGCGAGGATCTGCACGATCTCCTCGCCGCCGGGGCCGGAGAGCTTGCCGTCTGCGACCGCATCGTTGAAATCGCGCGTGGCCTTCACATAAGCGCGCATGAATTTCTGCGCGGTCGCGCGCTTCTTCGTCGCGAAATCCTCGCTGAACAGGATCACGGCGGTCTGGTGGTTGGGATAGAACGTGTCGTTGCCCATCAGGACATGGGCCGCGCCCAGCTTCACGATGTTCGATACGGAAGGCTCGGTGGTCACCGAGCCGGCCACCGCGCCGTTCTGCAAGGCCGCCGCATGTTGGGGAAAGCCGAGATAGACCTTCTCGACGTCGTCATAGGTCAGGCCGACGCTTTTCATCGCCTCGTTGAGCACGGAGGCGTCGCCCCCGCCCTGCCCGCTGATGGCGACCTTGCGGCCCTTGAGGTCCTTCAGGCTCTTCACCTCGCCCTTGTCCCACAGCGGCTTGCTGACGAGAAAGAACTGGAAGGGCGCGCCCTGCCTGTTATGCGCCTTGTCGGCGACGATGCGGATCTTGATGCCGCGCTCGATGGCGTTGTAGAGGCCCGCCGACGGCGCGCCCCCGCCCACGTCGAGCTGGCCCGCGCCCAGCGGCGCGACCATTTTGGCGCCCGTGTCGAAAGTCACGAAATCCGGCTCGATCCCCTCGGCTTTGAAATAGCCCTTGGCGTCGGCGATGAAAAAGCCGACGTCGCTCACCGCGTTCACGATGGCGACGGAGACTTTTTCGGCGCGCGCGCCGCCCGCGAAAGCGGCGAGCGCAAAAGCGGCGCAGGCGGCGCCGAGCGCGTGACGTTTCAACATGGACCTGCTCCTGTGCGTCGAAATGGAAAGGCCGCGCCCTTGGCGCGGCCTGCGATCACTTCTGTTCGACTTCGTCGGCCAGCTTTTGCAGGATCGGCCGCCACATCGCCTGTTCGGCGCGCGCGAATTCGATCAGCTCCTCGGGGCCCAGCAGACCCACGAAGGAGCCGAGCTGGCGATAGCGCTCCTGCATCGCGGGGCGCTTCTGCACGGTCATGAGATCCGCGCTGACCTTGCGCACGATCTCCTGCGGCGTGCCCAGCGGCGCGAGCACCGCGTTCCAGCCGCCGGAGCGGAAGCCCGGCAGCGTCTCGGCCACCGTCGGCATGGATTCGAACCCCGTCAGGCGCTTGTCGCCCGAATGGGCGAGCCCGTGAATGAGGCCGCCCTCGATCGCGCCGCCCACGCCGGGAAAGCCGTCGAGCACGATGCCCACGCGCCCGGAGGTGACGTCGTTCATCGCAGCGGCGGGCCCGCCCGTATAAGGCACGAAAGTCAGCTTCACGCCGGCCATCTGCTGGAACAATTCCATCGTCAGATGGGTCACGCGGCCGCGGCCCGTGGCGGCGAAGGAAATGTCGCCGGGGCGCTTCTTGGCGAGTTCGATCAGCTCCGGCACGGTCTTCACATTGAGCGTCTTCGACACGCCGATGAACATCGGCTGCGTCATCAAAAGCCCGACGGGCACGAAATCCTTCGGCAATTCGATGGGCAGGTTGGGCGACACGCCCGGCGCGCCCTTGATGGCGAGGAAGGTGGAGGAGGCCGGCACGTAGAACGTATAGCCGTCAGGTTCGGCCTGCGAGGCCACGCGCGCGGAAATGCCGCCGCCGGCGCCGGGATGGTTGAGGACCTGCACCTGCTGGCCCCACAATTGGCCGAAATGCTCCGCCAGCACGCGGATCGTCACGTCGTTGGAGCTGCCCGCCGCGGAATCGGAGATCAGCTTCACCGGCTTGTTGGGAAAATTGCCCTGCGCCTGCGCGACGCCCGCGCCAAGGCCCAGCGCGGCGGCGAGACCCAGACCCATCAGCTTCCATGTCGTCATGACCCATCCCTCATGTGATGGAGGCGGCCATGCGGGCCGCCTCGCGCGAGAACGCCGATGCGCTTACTTGTCGGTCTTGGAGAAGCCCGGCCCCATGTTCCAGTCCATCGGATAATAGGGACGGTCGACGAGGCGGCACCAATTCTCCCAGCCGCGCTCATAGGTGAAGCCCGCGCGGCCGCCGGCGTTCTTGGCGACTTCCTCGTCGCTCATCGACACCACCTCGCCCTCGCCCAGCTGATAGGCCTTGATGAGCATGTCGGCGTTGATCTCCATATAGATGGAGGTGAACACCACGTCGCGCAGCGACTTGCCGGCCACCACCGAGCCATGGCCGCGCATCAGCGCGACGGTGCGCGGACCCAGCGTCGCGGCGAGGTCGCGGCCCATCTCGATGGAGGTGACGAGCAGATTGGTCGCGCCGAACTTGTGCGAAATGTCCCAGGTGGGAATGTCCGTGCCGATGGGCGCGCACATATGCATGATGGGGCGCATCTTCTTCTTCGACTGCACGGTGAAGGGCACGACATTGGGGCTGTGGTTGTGCACCACCGCCATCACGTCCGGCCGCGCCTCATAGACCGCGCCATGGATGAAGCGCTCCGAATAGGGCTTGCCGGGCTCATGGCCGACGATCGTTCCGTCGTGCTTGAACTCCATGATGTCGCCGATCTCCACGCAATTGGGAGCGCGCGCGCGCGACAGGAGGAAATGATTGGGATTGTCCGGGTGGCGGATCGACACATGGCCGAAGGAATCCACCACATGGTGATAAGCCAGGATGCGGTTGGCGCTGACGAGATCATCCTTGATCTGGCTAAGGTCCGACATGAATCCTCCCGATGTTGTCGTCGCTTCCTACCACGTTTACGCCGGCGCGAAAGGGGGCGCGCCGGACGCTGGCCGATGAGACTTTCGCGCGTGCGCGCGCCACGAACGCGCGTCGCCGCAAGCCTGCGCGCAAGCCTGCGCAAGCCCGCTCGCAAGGTCGGCGCGAGCGCGCTTGTGCGTGGCCTTCACCATGGCGCGGGCCGGCGCTATCCTTGCGCGGCATGGCTATGATCCCGCTGGATAAACTTCCCCTGCTTGCGTCCGCCCCGCTCGCCGGCGCGGGCTCGGGCGAGGCGCCGCGCTGGCGCGACGTGGAGGGCTGGCTTGCGGTTCTCGGCGCCGGCGTCAGCCATAGGCTGGAGGGACGCGCGCGCAAAGCATCGGCGGGCCCGCGCCCGCGGGCGTCGTCTTCGATCCCGCCTGCGACCTGTTTTTCGCGCAGGCGCTGACGAGCGCGCAGGATGCGATCCTCGCCTGCGGGCGCGACCGCACGCGGCTGGAGGCGGCTTTCGCCCTCGCCTGCCGGGATCATCGCGCCTTCTGCAAGGCGCGCGGCGAGGGATTGCTCCTCGTCGCTACAGCTTGAGGAACCGCGCCGCCCCGCGCCCCGCCGCCGCCCCGGTGGCCAGGCACGCCTGCATCAGATAGCCGCCCGTGGGCGCTTCCCAATCGATCATTTCGCCGGCGACGAAAACGCCGCTGAGTTTCGCGAGCTGGAAATCCGGCCCGATCTCCTCCCATGCGATCCCGCCCGCGCTGGAAATGGCGCGCGCGAGCCCGGCCATGGCGCCCACGTCCAGCGTCGCGTCTTTCACGCGGCGCGCGAGGGCTTCGGGCTCGCGCGGGAGCGGGCCGGCTTCGCGCGCGAGCGCGGCGGCGGCGGGCGACAGGCCGCAGGCCTTGCGCAGCAGATTGGCCAGCGACTCGCCCGCGCGCGCGGATTCGATGCGCAGCGCAAGCGCCGCCTCGCTCACGTCGGGCCGCAGGTCGATGCGCAGCCGCGCGCGTCCCTGCGCGGCGATCTCCTCGCGCAGGCTGCGCGACACGGCGTAGACCGCGCCCCCTTCGAGACCGCCGCGCGCGATCACGCATTCGCCCCGCGCGCTGCGCGCGCCTGCGCGCAGCGTCACGTTCTTCAACGGCGCGCCGGCGAACCGCAGCATCGGCTGCGACCATGCGATGAGCGCGCCGCTATTGGCCGGCGCCAGCGGGGTGATCGCGATTCCCTTGTCGCCCAGCGTCTGCGTCCATCCCCCGTCCGCGCCCAGCCGCGGCCAGGACGCCCCGCCCAGCGCGAGGACGACGACATCGCACGCCACGCGCTCGCTCTCCCCTTGCGCGGTCTCGATGACCAGCGCGCCGGGCGTCACGTCGCGCAGCGCGCAGCGCAGGCGCACCGTGACTCCCAGCGCGTCGAGCCGGCGCAGCCAGGCGCGCAACAGCGGCGAGGCCTTGAAGCTTGCGGGAAACACGCGCCCGCTCGTGCCCACGAAGGTCTCCTCGCCCAGCTCCGCGCTCCAGGCGCGCAGGTCCTGCGGCGTGAAGGCCCCGATCGCGCCCGCCAAAGGGCCGGCCTGTTCGCCGTAATGGGCGAGAAAGGTCTCGATGGGCTCGGAATGGGTGAGATTGAGGCCGCCGCGTCCCGCCAGCAGGAATTTGCGGGCGAGCGAGGGCATGCGGTCGAAGACGACGACCCGCGCGCCCGCCTGCACCAGATGCTGCGCGGCTATGAGGCCGGCGGGGCCGCCGCCCACGACGGCGGCGAAAGGGCGGGCGGGGTCTTGCGGGGGCGTCTGGGTCATCCCGCCTCGTGACACGGCGCGAGCGCGCGCGCAAACGCGGCGAAACATGCTATGGGGCGCAGATGAACAGACGCGCGAAAGATCGCCAGCAAAGAGGCGCAGACGAGGCCGATTACGAATTCGTGGAGGAGGCCGAGGCGCAAGCCCCGGCTCCGCCCCGGCCGCCCCGCGCCGCCGCGGCGGCGGGCGTGCGGCTTTACGAGGCGCAGGAGGCAGACGCCGGCCTTCGCCTTGACCGCTTTCTCGCCGCCTGCGCCGAGGCCGCCGGCGAGGCCCTCTCGCGCACCCGCCTGCAAGGGCTGATCGAAGACGGCCGCGTGCGCCTCGACGACGCGCCCGCGCGCGACCCCAAGACGAAGGTGCGGCCCGGCCAGCGCGTGAGCGTGGACGTGCCGGAAGCCGCGCCCGCGCAGCCGCTGGGCGAGGCCATTCCCCTGACGGTCGCCTATGAGGACGAACATCTGATCGTCATCGACAAGCCCGCCGGCCTCGTGGTCCATCCCGCGGCGGGCCATGAGAGCGGCACGCTGGTCAATGCGCTGATCGCCCATTGCGGGGATTCGCTGTCGGGCGTGGGGGGCGTGAAACGGCCGGGCATCGTCCACCGCATCGACAAGGACACGACGGGCCTGCTCGTCGTCGCCAAGACCGACGCCGCCCATCAGGGGCTGGCGGCCCTCTTCGCCGACCACGGCCTCACCTTGCCGCTGGAGCGCGAATATCGCGCCGTGGTCTGGGGCGCGCCGACGCGCGCGCGCGGGACCGTGGACGCGCCCATCGGCCGCCACCCCAGCCATCGCGAGAAACAGGCCGTGGTGAACGCCCAGCGCGGGCGCGACGCCGTGACCCATTGGGAGGTGGAGGAGCGCTTCGCCGGGGCCGAAGGCGCCCTCGTCGCCGCCCTGCTCGCCTGCCGGCTGGAGACGGGCCGCACCCACCAGATCCGCGTCCACATGGCCCATGCGGGCCATCCCCTGCTGGGCGACCCGCTCTATGCGGCGGGCTTCCGCACCAAATCCGCCCATCTGACCGAAAACGCCCGCGCGGCCCTCGCCGCGCTCGGCCGCCAGGCGCTCCACGCGGCCCGGCTGGGGTTCCAGCACCCCGTCACCGGCGAATGGATGGAGTTCGAGAGCGAACCGCCCGCCGATATGCAGGCCCTGCTCGCCGCCCTGCGGGGCTGACGCCCGCCGCGCTTGCGCGGCGGGGCCTCCTGTGCGCATGTTATATTGTTACACAGGAGCGGGCGATGGCCTCCGGCGACCACAAACATGATCACGCGCACGATCACGCGCAGGATCACGCGCATGCGCACGACCACCGGCGCGCGCACGATCACGCGCATGCGCATCTTCACGAAGGCCAAGCTCATTTCGATCATGTTCATTTCGGTCATGTTCATGCCGATCATGTTCATGTCGATCATGTTCTTGCCGATCATGCTGGCGATCCGGCCTGGCGCCCGGCACCGGCGCCGGAGAACGCCCTGTCGCTCCTGCGCATGTCCGCCGGCCAGCGGCTCGCCGGGGCGGGCGCCCTCTGCGCGCTGCTATGGCTGGGCGTCGTCTGGGCGCTGACGTGATGAGCGCCCCGACCGGAAAGATCGCCCTGCGGCTGAAGGACCTCACCCTGTCCTATGACGGGCATCCCGCCGTCCATCATCTGTCCGGCGACGTGGCGCAAGGCGCCCTGCTCGCCGTCTGCGGGCCGAACGGAGGCGGCAAGTCCACGCTGCTGAAGGCCCTCACCGGCGCCCTTCGTCCGGCGGGGGGCGCGATCGAACTGCTCGCCTGCGCGCCGCGCGACATCGCCTTCCTGCCGCAGGCGGCGGATGTGGACCGCTCCTTCCCCATCGACGTGTTCGACCTCGTGGCCATGGGCCTGTGGCGGCGCATCGGCTGGCTGGGCGGCGTGTCGAAAGCCGAGCGCGCCCGCGTGCGCGAGGCGGTGGCCGCCGTGGGCCTCACCGGCTTCGAGGACCGGCCCATCGGCACGCTGTCGGGCGGGCAGATGCAGCGCGCGCTCTTCGCCCGCCTTCTCCTGCAGGATTCGCCCGTCGTGCTTCTCGACGAGCCCTTCAACGCCGTCGATCAGCGCACGGTCGCCGAATTGCTGGCGCTTGTGGGGCGCTGGAGCGCGGAAGGCCGAACGGTGATCGTGGTCTCCCATGATTTCGATCTCGTGCGCCGCGTCTTTCCGCAGACGCTGCTGCTCGCGCGCGAGAAGATCGCCTGGGGCGACACGGCGCAGGCGCTCGCGCCCGAAAATCTTCTCGCCGCCCAGCGCATGGTCGAGGCCTTCGACAGGCGGGCGCATGAATGCGAGCGCGCCGCATGAGCACGCCGCCGGACGCCCGCAGGACACGCGGCCATCAGTCCCGCTCATCTGCGCCCCGCTCATCTGCGCGCCGCGCCCATCTATGCCGCGCCCATGTGCGACGCGCCCATGTGCGACGCGCCCATGTATGACACGCTGATCTCGCCTTTCGTGGAGTTCGAATTCATGCGCCGCGCGCTCGTGGGCGCCTGCGCGCTGGCGCTCGCGGGCTCGCCCATCGGCGTCTTCCTGCTGCTGCGGCGCATGAGCCTCACGGGCGACGCGATCGGCCATGCGATCCTGCCCGGCGCGGCGATCGGCTATCTCGTCGCGGGCCTCTCCCTGCCGGCCATGACCATCGGCGGCGTGGTCGCGGGCCTGTCCGTCGCTTTGCTCGCCGGGCTTGTCGCGCGCGTCACCGTCCTGCGCGAGGACGCCTCGCTCGCCGCCTTCTATCTCGTGTCGCTGGCGCTGGGCGTGACGATCCTGTCGGTCGGCGGCTCCACGATCGATCTCTTCCATGTGCTGTTCGGCAATGTGCTCGCGCTCGACGAGGCGACGCTGATCTTTCTGGCGAGCGCGTCGACGATCACCTTGCTCGCCCTCGCCGTCATCTATCGCGCGCTGGCGCTGGAGACGCTCGATCCGGGCTTTCTCGCATCCGTGAGCCGCGCCGGCGGGCCGGCGACGCTCTTGTTCCTGAGCCTCGTCGTGCTCAATCTCGTCGCGGGTTTCCACGCGCTGGGCACGCTCCTGTGCGTGGGCGTGATGATCCTGCCCGCCGCCTCCGCGCGCCTGTGGAGCGCCGACGTGACGCGCATGACCCTGATCGCCATGGCCTGCGGCCTTTTCGCCAGCGCCGCCGGCTTGCTGCTGTCGTTTCATTTCAACCTGCCGCCGGGCCCGCTCGTCGTTCTCTGCGCGGGAGCCTGGCACGCCTTGTCGCTCGTCTTCGGACGCAGCGGCGGCTGGCTGCGCGGCCTTGCGCCGCGTCGCCATCTCGAAGCCTGAATTTTCAGAAGCCTGAAGATCAAGGAGCCCGACGAATGTTCAGTCGCCTGTTCCTGCGCCTCGCGCCCGCCTTGCTCGCCGCCGCCTTTCCGGCGCCCATCGCGCAGGCGCGCGCGCCAACGCAGCCGGTCCCCGTAGTCGCGACCTTCTCGATTCTCGCCGATCTCGCCGCGCAGGTGGGAGGCGAGCGCGCGCAGGTGCGCGCGCTTGTGGGCCCCGGCGCCGACGCCCATGTCTATACGCCCACACCCGGCGACGCGAAAACGCTCGCCTCCGCGCGCCTGATCGTCGTCAACGGATTGGGCTTCGAGGGCTGGATCGACCGTCTGGTGAAAAGCGCGCAGGCCAAGGCGCGCGTCGTGGTCGCCTCGCAAGGCGTCAAGCCGCTGCGCGCGGGCGGGGGCGAGGCGCGCGGGGGTCATTCCCATGGCGGCGGCCTCGATCCCCACGCCTGGCAATCGGTGGCGAACGTGAAAATCTACGTCGCCAACATCCGGCAGGGCCTGGTCGCAGTCGATCCGGACGGGCGCGCGGCCTATGAGGCGAACGCCGCCGCCTATCTGGCCAAGCTCGACGCGCTCGAGGCCGAGATCAAGGCCGCCGTGGCCGCCATCCCGCCGGAGCGCCGCAAGCTCATCACCACCCACGAGGCTTTCGGCTATTTTCAGGCGGCCTACGGCCTGCGGTTCATCGCCCCGCAGGGCGTCTCCACCGAGGGCGGCGCCTCCGCGCAGGACGTCGCGCGCATCATCCGCCAAATCCGGCAGGAAAAGGCGCCCGCCGTTTTCGCCGAAAACGTCAGCGATCCGCGCCTGTCGGCCCGAATCGCGCAGGAGACCGGCGCAAAACTGGGCGGCGCGCTCTATTCCGACCAGCTTTCTCTCCCCTCGGGGCCTGCGGGGACTTACATCGACATGGTTCGCCACAATATAAGGGAGCTGACCAGGGCGCTGGCCGATTAGCCTGCGCGACAGCCCCTCTTGGAGTGCCGCATGTCCGATAAAATTCCCGTCACCGTGCTCACAGGCTATCTGGGGGCCGGCAAGACGACGCTTCTCAACCGCATCCTCTCGGAGGACCACGGCCATCGCTTCGCGGTGATCGTGAACGAATTCGGCGAGATCGGCATCGACAACGATCTGGTGGTCGGCGCCGACGAAGAAGTCTTCGAAATGAACAACGGGTGCATCTGCTGCACCGTGCGCGGAGACCTCATCCGCATCATCGAAGGGCTGATGAGGCGCCGCGGCAAGTTCGACGCGATCATCGTGGAGACGACCGGCCTCGCCGATCCCGCCCCCGTCGCGCAGACCTTCTTCGTGGATCAGGACGTGCAGGATCAGGCGCGGCTCGACGCGGTGGTGACGGTGGCCGACGCCAAATGGCTCGCCGACCGCCTGCGCGACGCGCCCGAGGCGAAGAACCAGATCGCCTTCGCCGACGTCATCATCCTCAACAAGCAGGACCTCGTGAGCGAGGAGGAGCTGCGCGAAGTGGAAGCGCGCATCCGCGGCATCAATCCCTATGCGACGCTCCACAAGACCACGAAATGCCAGGTGCCGCTCGACGCCGTTCTGGGCCGCAACGCGTTCGATCTCGACCGCATTCTGGAGATCGAGCCGCAATTCCTGGAGGTCGACGACCACGATCACCATGATCACGATCATCACGGGCATGATCACGGACATGATCACGGACACGACCACGCCCATCACGGCCATGGGCTGAAAGCCTATCACGACGAGGAGATGCAATCGGTCTCCTTCCGCATCGACGGCGAGGTGGACCCGGCCCGCTTCATGCCCTGGATCAATCTCATCGCGCAGCGCGAGGGGCCCAGCATCCTGCGCTCCAAGGGCATTCTCGCCTTCAAGGGCGAAAACAAGCGCTTCGTCTTTCAGGGCGTGCACATGATCCTCGACGGCGACCTGCAACGCGAATGGCGCCCCGACGAGAAGCGCGAGTGCAAAATCGTCTTCATCGGCCGCGATCTGAAGAAAGAGGACCTGCGTTCGGGCTTCATGGCCTGCGCGGTGGAGCAGAAGGCGTAAGATGGCGGAGCAGAAACCCCTGGGCGGCGAGTATGATTCCTCGCTGACCGCCTCCGTCCGATCCTTTCATGCGGGCGCTGAAGTCGTCGCGGCGGGCTTTCCCGGCGGCGCGCCCGCGCTTGCGCTGGCCGACGGCGACGTGCTTTTCGTGGACAGCGGGATGCGCGTCACGCCCCATCCCGGCGCGGCGATCCTGCTCGCGCAGATCGACGGGACGCGCATTCTCACCGGCGGCGACGACGGCCGCGTGGTGGAGACGCGGCCCGACGGAACCTGCGTCGAGATCGGCGACGAAAAAGGCAAATGGATCGACGCGCTCGCGCTGCGCGAAGACGGCTCCATCGCCTGGTCGGCCGGCAAACAGGTGCGCGCGCGCGATCCCAAGGGCGCGGTGAAGACGTTTGAAGCCCCGACGAGCGTGCGCGGCCTCGCCTTCCTGCCCAAGGGCTATCGCCTCGCCATGTCGCATTACAATGGCGTGAGCCTGTGGTTTCCCAATGTCGCGGGCACGCCCGACACGTTGAAATGGCAGGGCTCGCATCTCGATCTGGCGATTTCGCCCGACGGCGCCTTCTGCGTCACCGCCATGCAGGAGAACGCCTTGCATGGCTGGCGCATCGCCGACAAGAAGGACATGCGCATGACCGGCTATCCCGGCAAGACGCGCTCCTTCTCCTTCTCCAGCGACGGGCAATGGCTCGCCACATCCGGCGCCGACGCCTGCGTGGTCTGGCCCTTCCAGACGAAGGACGGGCCGATGGGCAAGCCGCCGCGCGAATGCGGCGTGCGGCCCAATAAAGTGTCGCGCGTGGCGTTCCATCCCACCGGGCCGGTGATCGCCATCGGCTATGAAGACGGGTGGATCCTGTTCTCGCGCATCGCCGACGGCGCGGAGCTGCTCGTGCGCAAGGGACTGGACGAAGGCGAAAGCGCGCCCGCGCGCGCCAAGCCGGTCGTCTCCGCGCTCGCCTGGGACGCGCCGGGCAAGCGCCTGCTCTTCGGGCTGGAGACGGGCGAGGCCGGGCTTCTGCCGCTGCCCCTCTAGGGCCGCGCGCGCCTGTTCAGCGACCGCGCGTCAGACGAAAGACGCTTGGAACGAAAGACGCTTGGAACGAAAGACGCCTGCACGAAAGAGGACTGGACGAAAGACGCCTGCCGGCGCGTCCCGCAAGCGGGGCGCGTCACTCCGCCATGCCAAGCGCGGTGAGATAGAGATCGAGCATCTCTTCCTCCTCGATGCGCTTCTGGCGGTCCATGCGGCGCATGGAGACGATCTTGCGGATGATCTTGGCGTCGAAGCCATTGCCCTTCGCCTCGGCGTAGACGTCCTTCACGTCGTCGGCGATGGCCCGCTTCTCTTCTTCCAGCTTCTCGATGCGCTCGATGAAGGCGCGCAGATGCGAGGCGTTGACGGTGGCGGAATCCATGGTTTTGACCCGGGCTGGAAAAAGAGGGAGTCGCAGAAGACGACGAAGCGGACGACCGGCCGCCGGCCGGCGGCGGACGCCCGCGATCTGTGCGCAGGCTTGCGGCGCCGGGCGCGCCGGGTCAATCAAGCCCGGCCCTTAATCCCCATTATCCAGACCCGCGGCGGCGGCGCGCGAGAAAAGGCTTGCCTTCCCGCCCAAGGCTTAAGTCCGAGGCTTTTGTCCGAGGCTTATGTCCAAGCCTTCCCGTCCCGTCCTGCGCCTCAGCCGTGCTTGCCCCCGGCGGCGGGCGATTGGGCGAACGCCTTCATCTGCTCGGGCGTGGCCGCGCCCTGATGCTTCGTCTTCCACTCCTCATAGGGCATGCCGTAGACGAAGGTGCGCAGCGCCTCCTTCTCCAGCCCCAGGCCGCGCTCGTCGGCGGCGTCCTTCAGCCAGTTCGACAGGCAATTGCGGCAGAAGCCGGCGAGATTCATCAAGTCGATGTTCTGCACGTCGGCGCGGTTGCGCAAATGGTTCAGCAGCCGACGGAAGGCGGCGGCCTCGAGTTCGGTCTGCGTGGTCTGGTCGATGTTCATGCCGGTCTCCTCAGCAGGGGGCGCGGGCCGCGCGCGGCGGCGCGGCTGCCGTGATGGTCGATCATATGGCATTGCGGCAGGGCGAGCACAGGGGCGAGCGCCTGCGCGATCAATCCGGCCCATTCCGCCTGCCCTTGAGGCGTGGCGATGAGATCCTGCCGCACTTCGATGAGCACATGCGGCAGGCCGTGCGCCGTGGCGACGTCGTAAAGCGTGTCGCCCTTCAGCGCCCCGTCATAGGGCTCGTTGTCGCCCACCGGCCCAAGCCCCGCCGCCTCCAGCCGCTCGAGCAGCGGCTGGGCCATGCGGGCGTCGAGATCCCACAACAGGCCGACCCGCCAGGGCCGCGGCGCGCCGCGCCACACGGGCGTGAAGGAATGCAGGGAGACGATGGCGGGAACGGGCTCCGCCGCCGCCATTTCCTGCGCGAGCCGCGCGGCCGCCTGCCGATAGGGCGTCCAGAAAAGCTGCGTGCGGCGGGCGATCTCCTGCGCGTCGGCCTTTTCATTGCCGGGAATGATCGCCCCGTCCGACAGCTTCATCACGAGCGTGGGATCGTCCGCGCCCCTGTTGGGATCGATCAGCAGGCGGCTGAAACGGGTGAGCAGGGCGGGTGCCTCGAAACGGGCGACCAAAGCGCGGGTGAGCCCGGCGGCGCCGATGTCATAGCCGATATGGCGCTCGAGCGCGCCCGCGGGCAGGCCGAGATCCCCATAGGCCGCCGGCAAGGCGTTTGACGCATGGTCGCACAGGAACAGCACGCCCGCCTCGCGCCGTCCGGGGACGGCTTCGAAGGGCGCGACGTCGAGGGATAATTCGCTGCGGGCTTGCACAAGCCCATCTTAGCCGCGAGGCTGGCCTCTGTCATGGTCCCGCCAGACTGGGCGGGCAGACTGGAAGGCGGACAGGAGAGGCGGACGAGAAGGCGGACCCGCCGACTCGATTTGACTTGGACGAGCCGCCCTCCGATCAATGCGGGCGTTACGCCGCCCGCGGCGATTCGCCCTTTTGACGCAAGAGCCGATTGACCCGATGCCCAACGCCCGTTTTCCTGGAAAATCGTTGCGCGGCGCGGCCTTCTGCGCCGCGCTGACGGCCGGCCTGCTCGCATCCGGCGCGGCCTTCGCGGACTTGCGCCTGTGCAACAACGCCACAAGCCGCGTCAGCGTCGCGCTCGCCTATACCGACGGCAAGGGCTGGGTCACGGAAGGCTGGTGGAATCTCAAGACCGGCGCCTGCGAGACTTTGCTGCGCGGGCCGCTCGCCGCGCAATTCTATTATGTCTATGCGATGGACGAACGCGGCGGCGAATGGAAGGGCAAGGCTTTCATGTGCACCCGCGACCGCGAATTCCGCATCGAGGGCCGCGAAAACTGCCTCGTGCGCGGCTATGACCGCACGGGCTTCTTTGAAGTGGACACCGGCAAGGACGCGAAGAACTGGACCGTCCAGCTCACCGATTCCAATCAGCCGCAAGGTCCCAGATGATCGAGGACAGATGAGACGTCACAGACGCGTAAAGATTCTCGCCACGCTCGGGCCCGCCTCGCAGGATCCCGCGATCGTGGAGAAGCTGTTTCTCGCGGGGGCCGACGTCTTCCGCATCAACATGAGCCATTCGAGCCATGACCTGCTGCGCGAGCGCGTCGAGACGATCCGCGCCCTTGAGAAGAAACATCATCGCTCCATCGGCATCCTCGCCGATCTGCAAGGCCCCAAGCTGCGCGTGGGCGAATTCCGCGACGGGCAGGCGACGCTGGAGAAAGGCGCGACCTTCGTCCTCGACAGCGATTCCGCGCCCGGCGATTTCACGCGCGTGCGCCTGCCCCATCCCGAAATCCTGCGCGCGCTGGAGCCCGGCCATGTCGTGCTCATCGACGACGGCAAGGTGCGCCTGCATGTGACTCAGGCGGGACCCCATCGCGCCGCGGCGATCGTGGACGTCGGCGGCAAGATCTCCAACCGCAAGGGCGTGAGCCTGCCCGACACCGTGCTTCCCGTGTCGGCCATGACCGACAAGGACCGCGCCGATCTCGACGCCGCGCTCGCCGTCGGCGTGGACTGGATCGCCGTCTCCTTCGTGCAGCGGCCCGAAGACATCGCGGAAGTGAAGAAGATCGTGCGCGGCCGCGCCGGCGTGCTCGCCAAGATCGAGAAGCCGCAGGCCATCGCGCGGCTCGACGAAATCATGGAGATTTCCGACGCGCTGATGGTGGCGCGCGGCGATCTGGGCGTCGAAATGCCCGTGGAGAAAGTGCCCGGCCTGCAAAAGCGCATCACCCGCATGGCGCGCCGCCTCGGCAAGCCCGTGGTGGTGGCGACGCAGATGCTGGAATCCATGA
This sequence comes from uncultured Hyphomicrobiales bacterium, assembly GCA_903918155.1. Classification (GTDB taxonomy): domain Bacteria; phylum Pseudomonadota; class Alphaproteobacteria; order Rhizobiales; family Beijerinckiaceae; genus Terripilifer. The sequence continues at coordinate 31 of CAIXDD010000250.1, read as the reverse complement.
TCACCACGCCGGTGCCGACCCGTGCGGAGGT
>CAIXDD010000249.1 GCA_903918155.1 uncultured Hyphomicrobiales bacterium | reverse complement strand
CCGCGCAGCCGGTCGCTGAGAAACTGGAGAGACGCTTCGTAGCGCGTGGCGTTTTCGGCGAACTGCAATTGCTCGACGTGCAATTCGACCGTGTTGCCATCGAGCGCGGCCGAGATCGGCACGCGATAAGCTGTTTCAGGGCCCGGAGCGCCATAAGCTCCGATGTGGCGCGAGTCCGTCGTGCGCACGGCCCCGGTTGCGCCGGTCGCCTGCTGATAGGCCTGCGCGAAGTCGATATCGCGCGCCTTGTAATTGGGCGTTGCGGCGTTCGCGATATTCGCGCCGATGATCTCCATTCGCTTATGGCGAACCGAGAGGGCGGCTGCGTTTGGGGCCAGGAATTGATCGAGCGCTTTCATGGGACGGGTCGCGTTTCCTTCACGCCCGTAAATCAGCAATCTCTGTGCCAGTTTGGATTAATCGTAATAACAGTCGCTTACTGAACGAAATAGCGTGTCAGCAGAACGGCGTCGATAGGAGCCAAGCCGGTCTGCGCACGCAGTTCGGCGTTAAGCGCGGTCTTGAGGCGGGCCGCCAATTCTTGTTGTCCGCCCGGAGCTGCGGCTGTCGCCACGGGGAACTCAGACAAGAAGGCCAGGACGAGCGCGCGCAAAGGCACTCTTTTGTCCGCGATGAGCTTTTCGGCAAGGTCCCCGCGTTGCGTCATGAGCGTGACTTCAAGCAGCAGCGCGCGTTTGGGCTCGCGGAAACCATGCATGATTTCTTCGCCGAGCGAGATGTAGCGCGGTTTGAACGGGCTTTCGGCTTCGACAGGTGCGGGAACGCGTTCAGGCACGAGCGCACGCGCTGCGGCGATCATCGCCGCTTGCGCTTCCGCTTTCTTGCGCGCCGTCGCCTCCGTCAATTTATCGTCGATGACGAGACCCGCAGCGACGCCCGCGATCAGGAGCAGGGCGCCATAAGCCGCACAAGCGAAGGGAGTCATAAGCGCGGCGAGAAGGCGTCCCAACATCAGATCCACCCGCCGCCGCGCGGGGTCTTGCTGTCGGAACGCATGATCCCCTTGAAGGCGGCGGCCAGCGCTCGCGAACGCTCACTGGTCACGGTCTTCTTCATGCGGCGAAGCACGATGTCGCCATCGGGCGTGCTGCGCTCGAGCATGAAGTCGGGGCATCGTTGGAGGAGCGCTTCCAGCGAACGGATGAATTCGTCTTCTTTCATGGGCGTTTCTCTACGCGAGGACGTCCACGTGGCGGCGTCGGTCCGCGTTCATCCAGGGCAAGTAGGAGACAGCTGCATAACGCGCGCTTGCGTAATGATGCATATAGACGGGCTCGCCGCCGATGCGTGCTTCCAGCCGTGAAAGCGCCGGCGTCGCATCCGCCGGCGCGCCGGATCGATTGTAGCGCGGACGTGGTTCGTCCCAATTGTCCCGAGAGCGCATCGCGCCCGGCGTGACGCGTTGCGCATGGAGCGTTTCCGCCCAGGATGGCTCCGCTGCGTTGCGCTCCGTCCAGACGTCGCGCGGAAGTTCGTCTTCGAGAACAGGGCGCAGCGCGCCAACGCGCAGGATCGGCGCGGCCATCAGGGAGTCCTGCCCGGGCGAACCGGTCAGAACGGGACGAACCAGCGCTGGCATGTCGAGCGACATCGGCAGGGTGCACCGTCACGACTCGCGCAGGCATAAGGTCCCACGCGCAATAGTG
>CAIXDD010000248.1 GCA_903918155.1 uncultured Hyphomicrobiales bacterium | reverse complement strand
TCCGCTAATCTATACGGTGTGGTGGTTAGATTGGGGGAGTCCCAATAACCTGCATTATAATAATAAAATGTGCCATAATATCGCTCATCAAATGTGGAGAAATATGCCATTATGCGGATACCCTTCTAGGAAATTTTTAGCCTTCAGACGAAGGCTTTTGGAACTGAATCCCACATTTCTTACGGATGCTCGCCTGCTCTATTGCATCCATTTCTCCTTTCAGGCGAGAAACTTCAGCAGCAGTCGTGCCGTCGCCTTTTAGAAAAAAGAGTGCAGGCCAAAAGACCACCATGCCAACAGTCATAGCAACCGCATCGGATGTAGCTTTGCTGCTTTGAGCCCCCGTGACTTGAATGGCGCGAGAAGACACGCGCGTAGCTTCCTCCCGCAACTGAGGGCAGGAGTAAGATTGATATTGCATCGGGGAGACGTAGGCCGCCGTAATGTTGTCTGGATTTGTGGCGCAGCCGGAAACTGCTACTGCACATGCGCCGATTAAAACCTTTTTCATTTCTTCCCCCCAACTCTTAGAATTTAGATACTGATATTTCCGCCCTCGATGCGCAAGCGTGTCATTAAATGAGAGACAATTGTCAAGCTGAAGATTTGGAAAAAGACAATAGTCCGCTTTCCGCTTTCCCTCCCCTCCCCCAGATTGTCCTCTGGTGTCGGGTCGCGGTCTGAAGGGGAACATTTTTCACACCGTATAACCAAGATGCCTTTTATCGGTGGCCGGCCGCCTCCCCTTCACGAAAGTCGTGAACGCTTGGGGGGTAGTGAGTCTTGGTTTTCCCTCAGTCCATGTCCAGACAGTCGGGCCGTCGGAAACCCCTTGCGGGTAAAGTGCCGGCGGTGGATCACCAATTTTTGTTTGTGGGGAACGGTAAACCCCTAGCAACTCATCACGATGGTGAAGCCTCTAAAAGCCCCATCCACCCGGTATGGGAACAGTCGCTAAACCCACCCATACGCTGTCCCTCCTGCACTCAATCGGCTGGTGCCGGGCACAGGCGAGGGAAACACTGGGGAGCTTATGAACCGCAAAGATCGGCTCGCATTTGGCGAGGCCTTGCAGGTTGTGGCGCTACAGATTTTTTGATCTTCATGCTCTGCTCCCTGTGTTGTGTGCGGGAACAGAAACGGGTTCCCGCACGGTAAAACCGTGTCACAGGAACCCCCATATTTGGGACAATCACCAGCGTATAAAGATAGATATTTGCCAGTTCCTAATCAGAGGATAGTGGATTCGCATAAGCGTGCAAATAAAAAGAAGAGAAGCAAAAAACACGCTATTCACATGGCTTTTTGTCATGCTGGATGCAAATTTACATGCACGATCCACCATTTAATTTTAGCGCAACGTCTTCAGCTCTGGGGTTGGCGTAAGCTAGCAATACACGCACATCTTTATGGCCGCTAATGAGGGCTACCTCGGGCACGGAAAGACCAAGCTCAAAGCATCGCGTAATGGCTTCGTGCCTCAGATCGTGGAACCGTAAATCCTCTATCCCTGATTTTTTCTTCGCCCGCTCCCACGCCAAGCGGACCGCATTAGCGCTAATCGGGAATATCGCCTGACAAGGGATGTCAACTTTCGCCTTTACAGGACCCGACCGCCCCGGGGCCGTTTCATGCAAGACCCCCACGGCGGCTTCACTCAGCGGGACCCTGCGCGGCTCTCCATTTTTAGTTAGACGGAGCAGGGCGACCTTCCGGGCCAAATCCACATCAGGCCAGTTGAGAGACAGCACCTCTCCGCGCCGCATGCCGGTGGCTAGGGCGAACTGGAAGACGCGCCGAGGAAGCGGGTTCCGCAACCCAGCCAGAGCGGCAAGGAGCTTTCCTAGCTCCTCTGGCGAGGGCCTACGGGATCGTGGCATGCTGTCTTGCGGCAGACTAACCCTCTCAACGGGGTTTGAGGTAAGAAGACCCCACTCATCTTTTGCAGTGGCGAAGCAGTGCCGGAGAAGGGCTAGCTCTCGACGCACGGAGCCTTTGGACACGCTCTCCAACCGTTTATCACGGAAGCGCGCCAAATGAGCAGGACGCAAATCCATCAAAGACAGAGACGCCAATTCGTCAATAAAGATACGCTTAAGGCGAGCGGCCTCGGGCGCGGCGCCGCGCTTCTTTGAGGTCACCTCCAAAAGGTAGCGTTGCAGCAAGTCTCGCACCTTGAGACGACTGTTTATTTGGGGGGCGCGGATAATCTCTCCACGATCCGCCTCCACCTCTTTTTGACGGCCCCAAGCCTCTGCGTCGGCGCGCAGCAAGAAGGACTTGGATAGGTGGGGTTGGCCGGCGCGCCTGACCTGCGCCTGCCAGCGTGCGCCTCTTTTGCGGATAGTCGCCATGCTCGCTCCTGTGACAGCGTTGTGACAACGTGTCCTTCAGGATTGGCGAGAACCCGCTAACTGCCTGACCTCAGTGGCGAAGCTGGGCACCACAAAGGCAAGCACCCTTGCTCTTGGAGGGCAACGCTCTATCCAGCTGAGCTACGGGCGCGGAATCGGCGGCGGACCGCCGACGGTGTGTTCTAGCCTATCGGCGGATCGCTCGCAAACGTCAGGCAAGGGCGGCGCGGGCCGCCCTCACGCGGGTTACTTGATCGGCGGGCGCGGCAGGCGGCTTTCGCCGGGCTCCAGCACGAAGGTGAAATCGAGCCGATGCCATGGCCCCTGCACCTCAGAATCGGGGGCCGGGCCTTCTCCACGCTTGAAATTCCCCACCAATGCGCGGGTGACGCCGAATTGCGGATCGTTCTCCAGCAGCGGGTCGTCGCTGGCGTAGACCTGGGAGATGAGCGTCTTGAAGCCCGGCTTCACCACCATGACGTGGAGATGGGCGGGGCGGAAATGCTGGCGGCCTTGCGCGCGCAACAGATCGCCCACCACGCCCGCCACCGGCAGCGGATAACCCGCCGGCTTCACGGAGCGGAACCAGAAGCGGCCCTCCTGCGTGGTCGTGAACATGCCGCGCAGGTTCATCTCCGCCTGTTCGGCGTCCTGCTGCTCATAGAGCCCCACGGGCGAGGAATGCCAGATGTCCACGTCGGCGCCGGCCACGGGCGCGCCCGCGCGGTCCACCACCGCGCCATGGACATAGAGCGCCGGGCCCGGCGTGGGCGAGCGCAAGAGCGTGCCGCCGTTCTCCACCCGCGGCGCGCCCATGCGCCAGAAGGGGCCGAGCAGGTTCTGCGTGGTCTCCGTCGCGCCATTGTCGCCGTTGTTGAGCAGGCAGACGAGCGGCGAAACGCCCAGCGAGCCCGCCATGACGGAGGCTTCGTTATGCGTGTCGTTCGACAATTGGCCGATGCGGTTGACGATGGCGAGCGCGGTCTGGAACTCCGCCTCCGTCAGTTTCACGTCGCGCACGAATTGATGCAGATGGGCGACCAGCGACGTCATGATCTCGCGCAGGCGCGGATCCGGCGTGCGCTGCATGGTCGCCAGGGCGACTTCGGTGAGATGTTCGTGATTGTCGATGATCATGGCGGCCTCCCGCGGAAGATGTAGCCCATCCCCGCGCCCGGCGCCAATGCGCACTGCCGCCCCGTCGCGGCCCCATTAAAAAACGGCGGGCTTGCGGGCCCGCCGTGAATTCTTGCGCGAAAGGCGGCGGAAAAGCCTGCGCCGCAGGCTTTTCCAGCGACGGCCGAGCGGCCGCTCGCTTTACCTGTTACTTGGCCGCCGCCGCCGCAGCCTTGAGCACGGGCGTCCAGCGCGCGACTTCGCTCTCGACCAGTTTCTGCAGCGCGGCCGAGGAGCGCTCGGCGCCCTGCGGCATGACGGCGCCGAGATCGTCCATGCGCTTCTTCACGCCGGCGTCGTCCAGCGACTTGACCAGCGCGTCGTTGAGCTTGGCGACCACGTCGGCCGGCGTGCCCTTGGGCGCGAAAATGGCGTTCCAGGCGCTCACTTCATATTCGGGAAGGCCGGCTTCCTTCGTGGTCGGCAGGTTCGGCAGGGCGGGCGAACGCGCCGGCGTGGCGATGGCGAAAGCCTTGATCGTCCCGGCCTGAACCTGGCTCACGACATTCACGATCTGGTCGGTCATGTAATCGACCTGGCCGGACATCATGTCGTTGAGCGCGGGGCCCGTGCCCGTGTAGGGGATGAAGGTCGGCTTCGTGCCCATGAGCGAGTTCAGCAGAATGCCGGTGGAATGCGACACCGAGCCGACGCCCGCATGGGCGTGGTTGGACTTGTCGCCCTGCTTCTTCGCCCAGTCGATGAATTCCTTCAGATTGTTCGCCGGATGGTTCTTCTGTCCGACGATGACGATCGGCGTGCCGGCGGCGAGGCCCACGGGCGCGAAATCCTTCGTGGGATCGTATTTCAGATTCGGATAGAGCGCAGGCGCGGCGCCATGGGTGCCCATATGGCCCATCATGATCATATAGCCGTCCGCCGGCGCGCCGGCCGCGCGGGTGATGCCCGTCGTGCCGCCGGCGCCGGCGACGTTCTCGATGACGATGGTCTGACCAAGCGTCTTCGACATGGGTTCGGCGACGACGCGCGCCACGATGTCGGTGGGGCCGCCGGCGGCGAAGGGAACGATCATCGTGATCGGGCGGGCGGGATAGGCTTGCGCGAACGCGGGGCCTGACAAAACGGCCATGGCGGCGGCAAGAACGAACTTCTTCATCATCGTCTCCCTGTGATCCGGATCGACACGCCCCGAGATCGGGACCGTCTCCTGAGATCGAGGCCGTCGCCTGGGTTCGGGCGAAAGCGGCGTCCAGAGGGCGGCGACGCCGACCCCCAATCTCAAGAATAGCGCCCGACGCGCAAAAAACAAATGGTGCAGCCACAGCTTTTTGGGCTTACGAAAAAGCCGGCGGGGGGATCCCGCCGGCTTCGGTCTTTGCGCCGGCCCGAAAGCTTGCGGGCGGCCTTGGGCCCTTTCGGCCTATTCCTGGAAGGCGGCTTCGCGCTTCTTGTTGATCGACGGCAGAAGCGCGACGATCAGCATCAGGACGGCGACGGCAAGCAGGACGCCGGAGATCGGGCGCTCGACGAAGGTCATGAAATTGCCGCGCGACAGGATCAGCGCCTGACGCAGCTTCTCCTCCATCAGCTTGCCGAGCACGAAGCCCAGCAGCATCGGCGCGGGCTCATATCCCAGCTTGATCAGGACATAGCCGACCAGGGCGAAGAAGGCGGTGAAATAAACGTCCTCGGCCGAATTGTTGATCGAATAGATGCCGATGCAGCAGAAAATGAGAATCGCCGGGAACATCAGGCGATAGGGCACTTTCAGCAGCTTCACCCACATGCCGACGAGCGGCAGGTTGATGATGACCAGCATGGCGTTGCCGATCCACATCGAGGCGATCATGCCCCAGAAGAGATCGGGATTCTTCGTCATCACCTGCGGACCGGGGATGATGCCGTGGATGGTCATCGCGCCCACCATCAGCGCCATCACCGCATTCGGCGGAATGCCGAGTGTGAGCAGCGGAATGAAGGCCGTCTGCGCGCCGGCGTTATTGGCGGATTCGGGCCCCGCCACGCCTTCGATGGCGCCCTTGCCGAAGCGGCTCGGGTCCTTGGCGAGCTTCTTCTCGATCGTATAGGAGGCGAAGGGGCCGAGCACCGCGCCATTGCCCGGCAGGATGCCGAGCAGGCCGCCGATGAACGTGCCGCGCAACACCGGCTTCACGGATTGCCTGATGTCGCTGAGGGAGGGCAAGAGGCGCCCGATCTTGCCGCGCACCACGTCGCGCGCTTCCGGATTCTCGAGATTGCGGATGATCTCCGCGAAGCCGAAAATGCCCATGGCGAGCGGCGCGAAATCGACGCCGTCGGAAAGCTGCTGGATGCCCAGCGTCATGCGCTCCTGACCGGTCTCGAGATCGGTGCCGACGGTGTCGAGCAGAAGGCCGAGAAAGACCATCAGCAGCGCCTTGAAGATGGAGCCGCGCGCCAGAACCGTCGAGAAGACGAGGCCCATCACCATCAGCGAGAAATATTCGGCGGGGCCGAACAATTGCGCGAGGCGCGTGAGCGGCTGGCCGAGCGCGGCGATGAAGATCGTGGCCACGCAGCCCGCGAAGAACGAGCCGAGCGCGGCGATGCCCAAAGCGACGCCCGCGCGCCCTTGCTTGGCCATCTGGTGGCCGTCGAGCGTGGTGACGACCGCGGTCGCCTCGCCGGGAATGTTGACGAGAATCGCCGTCGTCGAGCCGCCGTATTGCGCGCCGTAATAGATGCCCGCGAGCATGATCAGCGCGCCCGTGGGATCGAGGCCGAAGGTGATCGGCAGCAGCATGGCGATGGTCGCCACGGGGCCCACGCCCGGCAGCACGCCCACGAGCGTGCCGATCATGCAGCCGATGAAACACAGAAACACGTTCTGCAGCGTAAAGGCTACGCCGAAACCCTGAGCGAGATTTGAGAAGAGATCCACGATGCGCTCCTCACATGAACGCGACGACCGGGATCGGCAGACCCAGGGCGAACTTGAACAAAAAGATGCAGAAGGCCGTCATCGCGGCTGCGAAGATCACGGCCTCGGTCGGACGCACCTCGTCGGTGGCGAACGAAGCGAAGATCATCGAGAGCGGTCCCGCGACGATCAGGCCGAAGGAGCGGATGGTCAGGCCGAACAGGACGATGCCGCCCAGAACGAAGAACAGGCCGCGCACATGGGGCCGGGTGAGGAGATTGCCACCCTTCACGATGGCGGCCGCCGCCAGAAGCGCGCCGCCGGCGATCATGATGACCGCGATGGACGTGGGCAGCATGCCGGGGCCCATGGCGCGCAGGGAGCCCAGCGGCAGTTTCCATGCCTGCCAGATGAAAAAGGCCCCGATGAGCACCAGAAAGAGCCCGGCTGCGAAATCCTCCGGCACGCGGCCGACGGTGCGCGCCTGCGGGGCGGTTGTGTCGTGATCAGTCATGGATAGTGCGTCCCTTGCCTTCGCTTCGACCTTGCCGATCTGTGTCTTTTCTTTGACGATTGCCACGGATGGGCACGGCGCGCCAGCGAAAACGACTCGCGCGCCGCCCCCTTATCCCCCGCGAACCGCCCCCTCGCTCACCGGAGATTTTTCGCAAAGAACTCCAGCGTGCGGGCGCGCGCCAGATCCGCCGAGTCCTTGTGGAAACTCGCCCGCTCGTCGCAATTGAACCCATGGCCCGCCGGATAGACGTGGATGGGAACGCCGGCCTGGGCGGCCTTGATCTTGTCGACGTCGGCCATCGAAATGCTGTGATCGGTCTCGCCGAAATGCAGCATCAGCGGGATTTGCGGCTGCTTGTCGGCCATGGCGGCGATGCCGCCGCCGTAATAGCCGACCGCAGCGGCCACGCCCGGCGTCGCGCTCGCGGCGGCCGCGAAAGCCAGCGTGCCGCCCCAGCAATAGCCCACCACGCCGACCTTGCCGGCCGATTTCACCGCATCCGCCGCCGCCTCGATGTCGAGAAGCGTCTTGGCAAGCTCGGTCTGTCCGCGGATCGCCACGCCGCGCTTGGGGTCGTCGCCCGTATATCCAAGCTCCACGCCCGGCTCCACGCGATCGAAGAGCGAGGGCGCGATCGCGAGATAGCCCTCACGCGCATAAAGATCCGCCACGTTGCGGATGTGCTGGTTGGCGCCGAAAATCTCCTGCAGCACCACGACCGCGCCCTGCGGCGCCCCCGCCGGCGCCGCGACATAGGCGGCGATCTTCTGACCGTCCTTGCAAGTGAGCGTGGTCATCTCTCCCATGGCGTTTTTCGTCTCCCGAATGTCTCGAATGTCGGCCCGCGCCGGGGCCGCAGCTCAAGCATAAAAGATCATCGCGCCCGGGGAGGCGAGTCTTTTCGGCAAGGATTCGGAAAGGGTCTTCGGCGAGGGCGCCGGGGGAGGCTCTCGAAACCGCCCGGCCTTAACCCCGCCGCAAGGCGAGCGGTCCATGGTGAAGCCCAAGTATTTCCGGGATCCCGCTCTCGCAAAGGACGCTCCATGCCCGTCGGCGCATCTGACACGACCGTTTCGCCCCCCGGCCCGCTTGCTCCCGGCCTGTTCGCGCGCGGCCTGCGCAAGGCGTTCGACAAGCCGGCCGTGGACGGCCTCGACCTCACCGTGCGGGCGGGCGAATTCTACGCGCTGCTTGGCCCCAATGGCGCGGGCAAGACCACCAGCCTGCGCATGATCGCCGGCCTGCTGCGGCCCGACGGCGGACGCATCGAGATTTTCGGCGTCGACGCGCTGGCCGACCCCATCGGCGCGCGGCGCATCGCCGCCTGGCTGCCCGACGAGCCCATGCTCTACGACAAGCTCACGCCGGCGGAATATCTCGAATTCGTCGCGGGCCTGTGGGGGCTCGACCCCGCCCTTGCGACGCAGCGCGCGCAGGACCTGCTGCGCCGCCTGTCGCTGTGGGACGTGCGGGGCCAGCGCTGCGAGGGCTTTTCGCGCGGCATGAAGCAGAAGGTGGCGCTCGCCGGCGCGCTCATCCATGCGCCCCGACTCCTGATGCTCGACGAGCCGCTCACCGGGCTCGACGCCTCCGCCGCCCGGCTGGTGAAGGAGATCCTGCGCGAACAGACGCAGGCGGGCGCCACGATCGTCATGACGACCCATATTCTGGAAGTGGCCGAACGGCACGCCGACCGCATCGGCGTCATCAATGGCGGGCGGCTGGTCGCGGAAGGCACGCTCGCGGACCTGCGCCGGCAGGCCGGCGAAACGCAGGGCTCGCTGGAGGACGTCTTCCTCGCGCTCACCGCCCCCGCCCCCGCGGCCGCCTGAAAGGACCCCCGCCATGCTCCGCGCCCTCGCCGCCCCCGGCTCGCTGATCTGGATCGCGCTGCATGACATGCGGATCGCGACGCGCAATGTCGCCGGGGCGCTGGGCGGGCGGCTGGGCCTGCGCGGCGCGCTGATTCTGGCGGGCGCCTTTCTCGCCCTGACCTGGCTCGCGCGGCCGGCGGGACGCTGGCTGGCGGAGGCCGCCGCGGATCCCGCGCGCGCCGCCGCCCTCGACGGCGCGATTCTGGCGGCCTGTCTGCTCGTCCTGCCCTGGGTCGCCTCCCATGCGCTCACCGGCGCGGTGCGCGCGCTCTATACGCGGGGCGACCTCGACCTCCTGCTCACGTCGCCGCTGCCCGCCCGGCGCATCCTCGCCGCGCGCGCGGCGGCGATCTGTCTGGAATCCACCCTCGCCGTGGGCGTGTTCCTCACCCCGCTGCTGGTGAGCGCCCTGTGGTTCGGCGGCCCGCGCTGGCTCGCCCTCGCGCCGGCGCTTCTGGGACTGGGCCTTGTCGGGGCGGCGCTCGGGCTGACGCTCGCGCTCGGCCTGTTCGCGCTGATGGGCCCCCGGCTCACGCGGATCGCGGCGCAGGCGGCGGCCATGATGATGGGCCTCGTCTTCGTGGTGGTGCTGCAGGCGCTGAACTTCCTGCCCGAGGGGTTCGACGCCACCCTGTCGGGTCTGGTGGCGCGCGAGGACGGGGCGCGGACGGCGGCGACGAGCCTCCTGTTCCATGCGCCCATCAAGGGCGCGCAGGGCGATCTCGCCGCGCTCGCCCTGCTGATCGCGACCGGCGCCCTCGCCATGGCGCTTGCGACCAATCTGCTCGGCTCCTATTTCGTGCGCGCGGCGCTCACCGCCGCCGGCGCCCCGCAGGCGCAAAGGGGGGCCGCGACGGACCGCCCGCTCGCCTTCCGCCCCGGCGCGGCGACGGCCCTGCGCCTGAAGGAATGGCGCCTGCTCCTGCGCGACCAATGGCTGCTCGGCCATCTCGCCATGCAGGCGCTCTACACTCTGCCCATCGCCGCCGGCCTCTGGCGCCTGCAGCCGCGGGAGGAGGCGGTCGCCGTCCTGTTCGGGCCGACGACAGTCATCATCCTCGCGCAGCTAGCCGCCTCCCTCTCCTGGGTCGCGGTCTCCAGCGAGGACGCGCCCGACCTCATGGCGAGCGCGCCCGTGGAGGAGACCGCGCAGAAACGCCGCAAGCTGGAGGCGCTGGCGGCGCCGCTCGCCGTGCTGCTCGCGCCCGTCCTCGTCTGGCTCGCCCGCGAATCGCTGCGCGACGCCGCCATCGTGGGCCTGTGCGCGCTCGCCGCCGCGGCCTCGACCACGCTGGTGAACCTGCAACGGCCGCAGAACGCCCGCCGCTCGGCGCTGGGGCGGCGTTACGCCCAGTCCAAGATCATGGCGATGGTGGAGCATTTCCTCGCCGTCCTGTGGGGCATGGCCTGCCTGCTCGCCCTGCAGGGCAAGCCGTCGGCGATCGTCCTGATGGGAATCGCGGGCCTCACGCTCTGGCTGAGCCGTCCGCCGCGCCCCCGCCTGTCCGCGCAGGGCGCTGCGCCATTGGCCAATCGGGCGCCGGCGCACTAAGGTCCGCACGAACCTTTTTCGGACGCGACCGCCATGACCCCCGTACATCGCCCTGTGCAGAAGGGCGACCACGTTTTCCTCGTCGACGCCTCGAACTTCGTCTTCCGCGCCTTCTTCCAGTCCATGCGGCAGGACCCGAAATATAATTACCGCTCCGACAAGCTGCCGACGGGCGCGCTGCGCCTGTTCTGCACGAAATTGTTCCAGTTCATCGAAAAGGGGGCGGCCGGCGTCACGCCCACGCATCTGGCGATCATTTTCGACAAGTCGGAGAATTCGTTCCGCAAGGAGCTGTATCCGCTCTACAAGGCCAATCGCAGCGAGCCGCCGGAAGATCTCGTTCCGCAATTTCCGCTCATGCGCGCGGCCGTGCGCGCCTTCGGACTCATTCCCATCGAGCAGGACCGCTACGAGGCCGACGATCTCATCGCGACCTATGCGCGCCAGGCGCGCGCGCGCGGCGCCGACGTGCTGATCATCTCCGCCGACAAGGACCTGATGCAGCTCATCGAGCCGGGCGTCGCGATGTTCGATCCCGCCTCGGGCGCGCAGGGCTCGGCCGGCGCGCGCGAGGAGCGGCGCATTTCCGAAGCCGAGGTCATCGATTATTTCGGCGTGCCGCCCGACAAGGTGGTGGACGTGCAGGCGCTGGCCGGCGATTCCACCGACAACGTGCCCGGCGCGCCGGGCATCGGCGTGAAGACCGCCGCGCAGCTCATCCAGGACTACGGCGACCTCGACACGCTGCTTGCGCGCGCAGGCGAGATCAAACAGCCCAAGCGCCGCGAGACGCTGACCAATCCGCAGATCGTCGAACAGGTGCGCGTGTCGCGCGAGCTTGTGCGGCTCGTGCGCGACGTGGAGCTGGCCTGTCCGCTCGACGATCTCGGCCTCTCCCCGCCGGACGGGCGCACGCTCGTGGCCTTCCTGAAGGCGCTGGAATTCACCTCCATCACGCGGCGCGCGGGCGAAACCTTCGGCGTCGACGCCAATGAGGTCGAGGCCGATCCCGCGCTCGTGGGCGCGGGCGCCTGGCGCGGACGCAACGGCGAGCCCAAGGAGCCGCCGGCGCGCGCCGCCGGCGAAGAGGCCGGCGCGCAAGCAGCGGGCTCGCAAAACGGCGGGCAAAACGGCGGGCTTGCGGGCGCGGAGAGCGCGGGCGAGGGACTGGGCGGGCCGCAGGCCTTCGCCGCCGCGCGCGCGCGCGCCGCAAAAACGGAAACGATCGACCGCGCCGCCTATGAGATCGTGCGCGAGGAAGCCGCGCTCGACCGCTGGATCGCGCAGGCCTATGACGCCGGCTTCGTCTGCGTCGACACGGAGACCTCCTCGCTCGACGCGCTGGAGGCGGAGCTGATCGGCGTCTCGCTGGCCACGGCGCCGGGACGGGCCTGCTACATTCCCATCGGCCATGTGAAGGAAGGCGCGAGCGGCGACCTGTTCGCCGACAGCGGACTCGCGGAGGGGCAATTGCCGCGCGCGCTCGTTCTCGCGAAACTCAAGCCGTTGCTCGAAGAGCGCAGCGTGCTGAAGATCGCGCAGAACATGAAATACGATCTCGAAGTGCTGCGCGAAGCGGGCGTGGAGGTCGCCCCCGTGGACGACACGATGCTCATGTCCTATGTGCTCGACGCCGGCCGCAACGGCCATGGCATGGACGAATTGTCCGAGCGCCATCTCGGCCATTCGCCCATCCAGTTCGGCGAAGTGGCGGGCACAGGCAAGAGCTTCATCGGTTTCGCGCGCGTGCCCATCGACAAGGCGGGAGAATATTCGGCCGAGGACGCGGACGTCACGCTGCGCCTGTGGCGCGTGCTGAAGCCGCGGCTGGCGGCGGAAGGCGTGGCGCATGTCTATGAGACGCTGGAGCGCCCGCTCATCGACGTGCTGGCGCGCATGGAGCGGCGCGGAATCTCCATCGACCGCAACATCCTCTCGCGCCTGTCGGGCGAATTCGCGCAGGGCATGGCGCGGCTGGAGGCGGAGATTCAGGAGATCGTCGGCGAGCCTTTCAATCCCGGCTCGCCCAAACAGCTCGGCGACATCCTGTTCGGCAAGATGGGCCTGCCCGGCGGCAAGAAGACCGCCACGGGCGCATGGTCCACCACGGCGAGCGTGCTTGAGGAGCTGGCCGAACAGGGGCACGAATTGCCCGCGCGCATTCTGGAATGGCGCTCGCTGCAAAAGCTGAAATCCACCTATGCCGACGCCTTGCCCGGCTTCGTGAATCCGCGCACGCAGCGCGTGCACACCTGCTTCTCGCTCGCCGCCACGACGACGGGCCGGCTCTCCTCATCCGAGCCGAACCTGCAGAACATTCCCGTGCGCAACGAGGCCGGCCGCAAGATCCGCACCGCCTTCGTCGCCGCGCCCGGCCATCAGCTTCTCTCGGCGGATTATTCGCAGATCGAATTGCGCCTGCTCGCGCATATCGCCGACATTCCGCAGCTCAAGACAGCCTTCGCCGACGGGCTCGACATTCACGCCATGACGGCGTCGGAAATGTTCGGCGTGCCCGTGAAGGACATGCCCGCCGACGTGCGCCGCCGCGCCAAGGCGATCAATTTCGGCATCATCTACGGCATTTCCGCCTTCGGCCTCGCCAATCAGCTGGGCATCTCGCGCGAGGAGGCGGGCGCCTACATCAAGAAATATTTCGAACGTTTCCCCGGCATCCGCGACTATATGGAGGCGACGAAGAAAATCTGCCGCGAGCAGGGTTACGTGACGACGATCTTCGGGCGCAAGTGCCATTACCCTCGCATCACGTCCTCCAACCCTTCCGAACGCGCCTTCAACGAACGCGCGGCGATCAACGCCCCGATCCAGGGTTCAGCCGCCGACATCATCCGCCGCGCCATGACGCGCATGGACGAGGCGCTGGCCGGCGCGCGGCTGGACGCGCAAATGTTGCTGCAGGTGCATGACGAACTCGTGTTCGAAGCGCCCCAGGACCAGGTGGAGGCGACCATCGCCGTCGCGCGCAAGGTGATGGTGGAGGCGCCAAGCCCGGCCGCCGCTCTGTCGGTGCCCCTGCAGGTGGATGCGAAGGCGGCGAAGAATTGGGACGAGGCGCATTGAGCCGCGCCGGCGTTCAGGCCGCCTGTCTGCGCGCGTCGCGCATCGCCTCGTTCATGCAGCGCACATGCGGGCGCGCGCCGGCGCGCGCGACGATGACGCATCCCTGCGGCGCCTGACGCCAGCGGCCTTCCTCGCTGTCGAGCGGCTCCGAGGCGATGGTGAGCCCGTCGCCGCCCCCCATGCGATAATACAGCGAGGGCGCCTGATCGTCGGACGCCCAGCGAAAGGCCCAGAGGGTTTCGCCGTCGGTGAGCGCGGATGTGAAGCGCAGGGGCTCGCGCACGCCCGCCGCCTCCATGATGCGCAGGACGCGCGCGAGCGTGGCCGCGAAGGCGGCCACGGGATCCTCTTCGAGACCGTCGCCGAACGCGGCTAGGAACAGCGCTTCGGAATCCGTCGCGCCCTGCCGCTCGGCGTAGCAGGAATCGGGAATCAGCGCCTCGACCCGGCGCTTCACCGTCGGATAATCCCCGATCTGCCCGTTATGCATGAACATGAGCCGCCCGCGCACGAAGGGATGGCAATTCGCGCGCGCGCTCGCAGCCCCCGTGGAGGCGCGCACATGGGCGAAGAACAGGGGCGAGCGCACTTGCGCGCAGATGGAGCGCAGATTCTCGTCGGACCAGGCGGGCCGCACCTCGCGATAGAGGCCGGGCTGCGGACGCTCGCCATACCAGCCCACGCCGAAACCGTCGCCATTGGTGCGGGTGGCGGCCTCTTCCGCGCAGATCGACTGGGCGATGAGCGAGCGCGCGGGCGCGGCGACCAGCTCATCCAGGAACACCGGCTTTCCACGATACGCGATCCAACGGCACATGGCCCGCACGCCTTTCATTCGCGCCTGCCTTGTTGGCGCTTGCCCCCGCGTTAGTTAATCTCTCGCCCGCGCCTGAACGGACCATTAACGCGCCGGCGAAATCCGGCTCTCACGGGAGGAGACGACATGCGGCTTTTGACGGCGACGGGCGCAGCGGCGCTTTTGTGGACGCAACCCGCCTTCGCGGCGGCGCTCGACGGCGCCGGCATGTCGCCCTGGCTCGGCCTGCCCTTCGCAGGCGTTCTGTTGTCCATCGCTCTCTTCCCGCTTCTCGCGCCGGATTTCTGGCATCGTCATTACGGCAAGGTGACGGCCTTCTGGAGCGCGCTGGCGCTCGCCCCGCTCGCCGCGCTCTATGGGCCCTCGACGGCGTGGGAGGCGGCCTTCCACGCCGCCATGCTGGAATATCTGCCCTTCATCCTGCTGTTGATGGCGCTGTTCACGACGGCCGGCGGCATCGTCGTGCGCGGCAACATCCATGACACGCCGCTCGCCAACACGCTCCTGCTTGCGATCGGCGGCGCGAGCGCCAGCGTGATCGGCACGACCGGGGCGGCGATGGTCTTCATCCGCCCGCTGCTGCGCGCCAATGACGACCGCAAGCACAGCGCCCATGTGGTGATCTTCTTCATCTTCATCGTCGCCAATGTCGGCGGCGGGCTGACCCCGCTGGGCGATCCGCCGCTGTTTCTGGGCTTCCTGCGCGGCGTGGATTTCTTCTGGACGACGAAATTCCTCTTCAAGGAGACCGTCATCGTCTATGTCGCGCTGCTCGCGATCTTCTTCGCGCTCGACACATGGATGCAGCGCCATGAGAGCGAGCGCCTGCGCGATCCCACGCCCGATGCGCCCGTGCGCGTGACGGGACTCGTCAACCTCGCGCTCATCGGCGTGGTGATCGCCGCCATCCTGATGAGCGCGGCGTGGAAGCCGGGACTTGGCGTGACCTTGTTCGGCACGCGGCTGGAGGCGCAAAACCTCCTGCGCGAGGCGATCATGGTCGCGGTGACCCTCGCCTCGCTGAAACTGACCGTCGCGCAGGACCGCAAGGAGAATGGTTTCGAATGGGGGCCCATCGTCGAGGTCGCGAAATTATTCGCGGGCATTTTCATCTGCATCATACCGGTGCTGGCGATGCTGCAGGCGGGCAGGGAGGGGCCCTTCGCGGCGCTCGTCGGCCTCGTCACCCGCCCCGACGGCTCGCCTGACAACGCCGCCTATTTCTGGCTGACCGGCCTGTTGTCCTCGTTCCTCGACAATGCGCCGACCTATCTCGTCTTCTTCCAGCTCGCCGGCGGCGACCCCGTCCAGCTCATGGGGCCCTTGTCGAAAACGCTGGAGGCGATCTCCATCGGCGCGGTCTTCATGGGCGCCAACACCTATATCGGCAATGCGCCGAATTTCATGGTCTACGCCATCGCGCGTTCGGCCGGCGTCAACATGCCGAGCTTCTTCGGCTATATGCTGTGGTCGGGGGCGATCCTCATTCCGCTGTTCGCGATCCTGACCGTCGTGTTCTTCTAAGACGGCCGCGCGAACGCGAAAGGCCGGCGCACGCGCCGGCCTTCGACATGCGCGGGGGACGCGCTTCAGAGAATGAAGCTGACCGAGCCGAGCTGCCCCAGCTCATGGGCGGCGAGCAGCACGCGACGCTGTTTCACCTTGAAGCCCTGCGCCGTCTTGCGCAGCTGGTGCTCGTAGCTGCCCACATAGACGAATTCGCGCTGATAGCGGCGATAGCGATAGCAGACGAAATTCGACGCCACATGCACCACGTCGCCGTCGACGCCGGTGATCCGCACATTGCTGATGAGGCGGCAGGTGCGCGAGCGGGGATATTCCGCATGGCAATTGGGATCGAGCACGCGGATGACGCGCTGGCGAATGCGCTCGCGATCGTCGGAGATGATGTAGAGCGTGTTCTTGTAATCGCCCTCCAGCTCATCGTTGGGCGGCACGTAATAGGTCGCGTCGTCAGTGAGCAGATCTTCCCATTCCTTCAGCTTCCAGGAATCGAGAAGGGCGGCCTCGTGATAGAGGAAGTCCTCGACCTCCGCCCGGGTCACATTCGCTTGAAGGCTCGTCTGGACGCTCATCACAGGGCCCCCGTCATCATCTTGTTCCAATGGCGCCAGAAAGTGCGCAGATGGTGCTCGTCGCTGTTGAGCTGCTCGCCTTCGCGGCCCATGCCGCGCGACATTTCCGACCAGCGGTCGTCGGAATAATTGGCCAGCCCCTGCTGCACCAGCTCCAGCGCCTCCACGTCGTCGGGCGTGGCGAAGCCGCCGGGGCCGTAGAAGGTGAGGAAGGCGTCGAGGCGGCGGGCGCGCGCGGGCTCGCTCTCCTCCACGGGCCCGAGCGCCCAGGCGGTGACATGCATCTTGTCGGCGCCTTCCGGATAGAAGGTGCGGATCGTCACCGAGGATCCGTCATTGATGACGAGATTGGGGAAGATCACGAGATTGCGGTTGGTGTCGCAGATGCGCTTGGCGCGCTCCGGCCCCACGCGCTGCACCAGCTCTTCGCGGATCGCCGCCATTTCGGGCTTGGCGTCCTCGCCATAGATCGGAATCCAGGCCGCGACCGGACGGCCGCGGAAGTTCACGTTGTCCGTGGTGAAATGGCCGTTGCCGAGGTCGATCGCCAGGCCATGGGTGGGCAGGACGAGGGACGGATCTTTCGGCGGCTCCACCTTCACGCCCGAATTGGCCATGTAATTGAGCCAGGTCGAATGGGTGGAAGGCAGATGGTAATCGTCCACGCTGTTCTCGACCATCAACTTCCAATTGGCGTTGACGTCATATTCCTGCGTGCCGGAGAGAACGTCCATCGTCCCCGAAGGCGACTGCTCGATCACAAGGTCGATGTAATCGGTCGCCTTGCCGAGATAATCGACGAGGGAGGGCGCGTCGGCGTCGAGATTCATGAACCAGAAGTCGCGGTATTGCTCGAAGCGCGCCGGCGTCTTCAGGCCGAACGTGCTCTGGTCGAAGGCGGCCGTATAGGCTTCGTCGCCCGGCACGCGCGCCATGGACCCGTCATTATTGTAGATCCAGCCGTGATAGACGCAGTTGAACCGGCGCGTATTGCCCTTGCGCTCGGTGCACACCAGCGCGCCGCGATGGCGGCAGGTGTTGAAATGACAGCGCACCTGGCCCTTGGAATCGCGGGCGAAGATCACCGGCCGGCCCGCCACCTTGCGCGTATGGAAGTCGCCGTTGCGCTTCAGCTCGGAGCCATGGCCGACATAGATCCAGCATTTGGCGAAAATGGCGCGCATTTCCCCGCGCAGCACCTCTTCGGAGACCAAAGCCTCGCGATCGAGAAGGAATATTCCCTTTTCGCGGTCGTCGACCACGAAGGATCTCGCTCCCGTCATTGTCCTGCCTCATGTGATGGACGTTTGACGGGAGCTTTTAGGCCGTTGGGCGAAGGCGTCAACCGGCGGCGGCGCCGCGCAAGCGTCGCAGGTCCGTCGCAGAGGGGTCGCGGGTGTCTCAGGCGCGTCGCGGGCGCGCCGGCGAACGCCGCCTCACCCCAGGTTCAGCTCCTTGAAGAAGTCGTTGCCCTTGTCGTCGACGACGATGAAGGCGGGGAAGTCCTCCACCTCGATGCGCCAGATCGCCTCCATGCCAAGCTCAGGATAGGCGACGGTCTCGACCTTCTTGATGCAATCCTGCGCGAGACGGGCGGCGGGGCCGCCGATGGAGCCCAGATAGAAGCCGCCATGGGCCTTGCAGGCGTCGCGCACCGCCGCCGAGCGATTGCCCTTGGCGAGCATGACCATCGAGCCGCCGGCCGCCTGGAACTGGTCCACGAAGGAATCCATGCGCCCGGCGGTGGTGGGGCCGAAGGAGCCTGAGGGCATGCCGTCGGGCGTCTTGGCGGGGCCGGCGTAATAGACCGGGTGGTTCTTGAAATAATCGGGCAGCGGCTCGCCGCGGTCGAGCAGCTCGCGCAATTTGGCGTGGGCGAGATCGCGCGCCACGATCAGCGGACCCGTGAGCGACAGGCGCGTCTTGATCGGGTGCTTGCTGAGCGCGGCCAGAATCTCCGGCATGGGCTTGTTGAGGTCGATCTTCACGACCTCGCCGCCCAGCGCGCCGTCCACATGGGGCAGATATTTCGCGGGATCGCGCTCCAGCGCCTCCAGGAACACGCCGTCCTTCGTGATCTTGCCCAGCGCCTGCCGGTCGGCCGAGCAGGACACGCCCATGCCGATGGGCAGCGAGGCGCCATGGCGGGGCAGGCGGATGACGCGCACGTCATGGCAGAAATATTTGCCGCCGAATTGCGCGCCCACGCCCAGTTTCTGCGTGAGCTTGTGGATCTCCTCCTCCATGGCGAGGTCACGGAAGGCGTGGCCGCTGGGCGAGCCCTCCGTCGGCAGCGCGTCGAGATATTTCGTGGAGGCGAGCTTCACCGTCTTCAGATTCTGCTCGGCCGAGGTGCCGCCGATGACGATGGCGAGGTGGTAGGGCGGGCAGGCGGCGGTGCCGAGCGTGAGGATCTTCTCCTTCAGGAAGGCGATCATGCGCTCCTTCGTCAGGAGGGACGGCGTGGCCTGG
>CAIXDD010000247.1 GCA_903918155.1 uncultured Hyphomicrobiales bacterium | reverse complement strand
CTGCGTGTCCCCGTCGTTGTCCTGAACGCGGCGATGATCCTCTCCACGCTCGCCGTCGGCGGCCATTTTCTGGTCGACGTGATCGCGGGCGGGGCCATCGCCGTCATCGCGATTCTGGCCCAGCGGGCATGGGCGCGCCGGGCGCGGCCGGCGCAGGCGCCGGCTCTTACGGTCTCGCCCGCCTAGCGGGGTTCAAACGCTGGACCCAGACGCAGGACCCAATCGCTGGCCCCTTGCGCTGGCCCCAGACGCTGGACCCTTGCGCTGGACCCTTGCGCGCCGCGCGGTTAAAAGAGCGCCAATTCCGCTTTTCAACCACGGGGCAAGCCGCCGATGTCGCGCCAGTTCATTTATCACATGCAGGGCCTGACCAAGAAATGGCCGGGCGGCAAGACGGTGCTCGACAATGTGCATCTGTCTTTCTATCCCGACGCCAAGATCGGCGTGCTCGGCGTCAACGGCTCCGGCAAATCGACCTTGCTGAAAATCATGGCGGGGATGGACAAGGATTACGCCGGCGACGCATGGGTGGCCGAGGGCGCGCGCGTGGGCTATCTGCCGCAGGAGCCCCAGCTCGACGCCTCCCTCGACGTGCGCGGCAATGTGATGCTGGGCGTCGCCGCGAAAAAGGCGATCCTCGACCGCTACAACGAACTCGCCATGAATTACTCGGACGAAAGCGCCGACGAGATGACGCGCCTGCAGGACGAGATCGAGGCGCAGGGCCTGTGGGATCTCGACAGCCAGGTCGATCAGGCCATGGAGGCGCTCGGCTGCCCGCCCGACGATTGGGCGGTGGATCGTCTTTCGGGCGGCGAGCGTCGCCGCGTCGCGCTCTGCAAGCTGCTTCTCGAAAAGCCGGAGCTGCTGCTGCTCGACGAACCGACCAACCATCTCGACGCGGAAACGGTGAACTGGCTCGAAGGCCATTTGCGCCAATATCCCGGCGCCATTCTCATCGTCACCCATGATCGATACTTCCTCGACAATGTGACGGGCTGGATTCTCGAACTCGATCGCGGGCGCGGCATTCCCTACGAAGGCAATTACACCTCCTGGCTCAGCCAGAAGCAGAAGCGCCTCGCGCAGGAAGCCAGCGAGGACAAGGCGCGCCAGCGCGCGCTGGAATCGGAGAGCGAGTGGATCGCCTCCTCGCCCAAGGCGCGACAGGCGAAATCGAAGGCGCGCATCCAGCGCTATGACGAATTGCTCGCCAAGCAGAACGACAAGGCGCCCACGACGGCGCAGATCATCATTCCCGTGGCCGAACGCCTCGGCCAGAACGTCATCGAGTTCGATGGATTGTCGAAGGGCTTCCAGGACAAGCTGCTGATCGAGAACCTGTCGTTCAAATTGCCGCCGGGCGGCATCATCGGCGTGATCGGCCCCAATGGCGCGGGCAAGACGACGCTGTTCCGCATGATCACGGGGCAGGAGACGCCCGACGCCGGCGCGATCAAGATCGGCGAGAGCGTGCAGCTTGGATATGTGGACCAGTCGCGCGACGCCCTCGACGACAAGAAGACCGTCTGGGAGGAGATCTCGGGCGGGCTCGATCAGATGCTGCTCGGCGGCAAGAAGGAAATTTCGAGCCGCGCCTATTGCGGCTGGTTCAACTTCAAGGGGCCGGACCAACAGAAGAAGGTCGGCCTGTTGTCGGGCGGCGAACGCAACCGCGTGCATCTCGCCAAGCTGCTGAAGGAAGGCGGCAACCTGCTGCTGCTCGACGAGCCGACCAACGATCTCGATACCGAGACGCTAGGTGCATTGGAGTCGGCGCTGGAGGATTTCCCCGGCTGCGCCGTGGTCATTTCGCATGACCGCTTCTTCCTCGATCGCCTCGCGACCCACATCCTCGCTTTCGAAGGTGACAGCCACGTCGAATGGTTCGAAGGCAACTTCGCCGATTACGAAGAAGACAAGAAGCG
>CAIXDD010000246.1 GCA_903918155.1 uncultured Hyphomicrobiales bacterium | reverse complement strand
GCGAGACGCTGCTGCGGCTCCATGTCCATATTGGCGACCGCCTCGCGAATGGCCTGGGCGATGACCTTGTCGTCGATCTCGCCCGAGAGGTCGATCTTCGGCCGCACGACGGGAATATTGTGCACCGGCAGGGATTCGCGATTGGGCAGATAGATCGTCTTCCCGCTCACCTGCACGGTGAATTGGGATGCGCCGATCACGGTGGCGCGAATGCGCTGGCCGGGGTCGATGACCGGCGGGCTCGTGCGTTCCTTCAGCTCGCGCGTCAGCTCATGGGCGAGGAATTTGGCGATGTCGCCATATTCGCGCTCTTCATAGGTGAAGACATATTCCGCCACGCCGCCGGAGAAGGTGAACGCCGCCGGCTTGGGGCTTTCGGGCAGCGGATCGGTGAGCTGCAGATCGCGGCCCAATTGATCCTTGGGCGCGCCCAGCACGTAATCGGCGGCCACTTGCGCCAGACGGCGGGCGTATTTGCGGCGCAGGCCCTCGTCGGCCAGAGAGGCCGGATCGCTCGGCCAGCCCTGCTCCTTGGCGATGAGCTGCACCGAATCGTCGAAGCGCGTCCACGCGCCGCTCGCATCCTGCGCGATGAGGCGCCCGCCCACGGCGAAAGCCTGCAGCGCGATGATCTCGCCCTTGTCGATCAGCGCGAGCTTCGTGGTGCCGCCGCCGATATCCACGTGCAGAATGCATGTTTCGCGCGCCTTCGAGAGCGCGACGGCGCCCGAGCCATGCGCGGCCAGCAGGCATTCGAGCTTGTGGCCGGCGGTGGCGCAGACGAATTTTCCCGCTTCGGCGGCGAAAATCTCGTCGATGGCGCGGGCGTTCGTCTTCTTGATGGCCTCGCCGGTGAGAATGACGGCGCCGCTGTCGACTTCGTGCTTCTGGATGCCGGCCTGTTTATAGGCGTCGGCGATGAACTCGCCGAGCTTGCCCGCGTCGATCGTGCCGTTGGGCAGGAAAGGCGTGAGCATGATCGGCGAACGCCAGACCACGCGCCGGTCGATCACCACGAAGCGGCTGGAGAGCCCCTGCGTCTGACGCTGCAGGATGACGCGCGCGAAGAGCAGGTGCGACGTCGAGGAGCCGATGTCGATGCCCACCGTGGTCAGCTCGACATTCTCCTGATCCCAGATCGATTTGGCGATGGCGAGCCGGGCTTCTTCCGACAGCTCCAGATGTTCGTGGTCGAGGTCCAGATCGTGCATCTCGCATTCCTCCCCTTTGCGGCTAACGCGCCGCCGTTTTTTTCTGCGCCGCCGAAGCGTCCCGAAGATCGTTCCGCGAGTCGGCCGGCGCGTCCTGATTGACTTTCCTGCGCGCGGGCGCGGCCGGCGCGCTCGCCGCCGCCGCCTGCTCCGCCTCGTCGCGCGCGATATTCTCGATCATCACCAGAAGCGTGCGCCGCGTGGTGGCGACGTCGCGCGGATCCACGCTGCGCACGGCGATTTCGTTCACCTCCTCGGCGATGGGCACGAGCGCTTTCTTCAGCGCGCGCCCCGCGGGCGTGAGATAGACATAGACGTTCTTGCGGCTGTGCGGGAGCTTGCGCCGCTCGATGTAACCAAGCTTCTCCATCGCCACGAGCGCGGAGAAAGTGGTGGGCTCCATCAGGCCCGCCTCCTCGCTCAGCTCGCGCTGGGTCAGCCCTTCGCGCTCCCACAGGATGCGCAGGAAAACCCAATGGCCGAAGGCGACGTTGTGACGCGCGAGCCGCGCCTGCAGCGCGCGTTGCAGGCCGCGCGTGGCGTCTTTCACGAGATGGGCGAGCCGATCGTTGGGCACGGCCTCGCGCCAGTGGCGCAGCACGATGTCGGCATGGGTGAGCCTGGATTTCTCGCCGGCCTTGGTCATTACGCCCTCCCGCCGGGCGCGCGCAGGGGCGGCAGGGACACTTGATGGCGCAGCGCGATCTCGCGCCCCTCCCGCGCGGAGGCGAGAATGGCGAAACAGACCTCCATCGTCGCAAGCCCCCAGCGCCCATCATGGACAGGCGGGCGGCCGTCCACGACGGCGGCGTGCAATTCGTCGATCACTTCCGCGCGCGGCACGTCCGGCACCGGCACGCTTTCCAGACGCCGCTCCTCGTCGTCGTAGATCATCACGCCCCTGGAGGTTGGGCGCAGGTCCGCGTGCTCGCAGGAGGCCACGAGAAGGCCGAAATTCTGGTGCCAGCGCTCGGCGGGAACGCCCTTGCGCGGATCGAAGCCCGCATAACGCGGGCCGCCGTAATTCACCTGCGCCTTGAGGTCCAGCTCCGCCTGCTCGTCCACGCCGCGCAGCGCGCGCCGCGCCGCGCCATAGGCATGGGGATCTTTCGGCAGGCCGCCCTCGCCGATCCAGTCGACGAGTTCGTCGGAATCGAAATGCGCATAGCCCGAATAGACGATGCTCGCGCTGGCGCCGCTTTCGAACGCAAGCAGCGCCGTATAGGCGCCTTCCGTGCGCCGCTGCGCATCCCAAGCGCCCGTGAGCGCGCGCACGCTCTTCACCAGACCGCCGCCGATGAAGCGCACATTGTCCACCTGATGAGGCGCCTGATTATAGATCACGCCGCCGCCCTTGCTCGTGTCCAGCTCTTCGGGCCGACGCGGGCGGTAGAGAAAATCGGTGTAGTCGAGCGCGCTCATCATGCGTACGTCGCCATAGACGCCGCTCTCCACGATCTCGCGCGCGCGGCGGATCGGCCCGTCGAACGAATGGCTATGGCCGACCACAAGGCGCACGCCGGCGGCCTCCGTCGCCTCGATCATGGCGAGGCAATCCTCAACCGACAGGGCCATGGGCTTTTCGCACAACACATGCCGGCCTGCGGCCGCCGCCGCCAGCACGTTCTCGACGTGATATTGGTGGGGCGTGGACACATAGACCGCCTCGACGCGCGGATCGGCGCACATGTCCGCCACGCGCTCATAGGCGCGGCCTGCGAAATCCTGTTCGAAGCGCATGCGCGCCTGTGCGCGCGGATCGGCTCCCGCCACGATCTCGACGCGCGGATCCAGCGCCAGCGTCGGAAGCATGAGGCTGAACGCGCGGCCGAGCCCCGCGATTCCAAGGCGGATCCGGCGCGGCGCGCTCACAGGTCGATCACCACGTCGCCGCCGCGCCCGCGCGACACGCAGATCATGATATTGTCGGCATGTTCGCCGGGCGTCAGAACGAAATCGCGATGGTCCACGTCGCCCGACACAAGCCGCGTGCGGCACGACCCGCAGGATCCGCTCTCGCAGGACGAGGGCGCCGAACGCCCCGCCTTGCGCAGGACGTCTAGGATCGACTGGCCCACCGGCACGTCGAGGCGCTCGCCGGTTCCCGCGATGGAGACGGTGAAGGGCGCGTCGTCGGGACGCGGCGCGGAGCCGTCTACGAAGGCTTCGAAATGCACGGCCGAAGACGACCAATGGCCCGTCATGTCGCGCACCGAATCCATCAGCCCGCGCGGCCCGCAGCAATAGACATGGCCCTTGGGCTTTTCGAGCGCGGGCCACAGGTCATAGGCGCGGTCGGGATCGCCGCCGTCGTGGTGGATGACGACCTTGCCTGCGAAGTCCGGCCCCTTCAGCTCGTCGAGGAAGGGCGTCGCCTGCGGATCGCGCGTGAGGTAATATAGTTTGAACGAGGGCCCGCCCGCGCTCAACAAGAAGCGCGCCATCGACAACAAGGGCGTGACGCCGATGCCGCCGGCGATGAGCGTATAGCCGGCGGGCGACGGCGCGAGCGCGAAATCATTGTGCGGATCGCTGACGGGCAGATGATCGCCTTCCTTCACGTCCTCGATCATGCTGCGCGAGCCGCCCCGGCCATCGCGCTCCAGTTTCACGGCGATGACATAGCGGTCGCGCTCATGGGGATCGTTGCAGAGCGAATATTTGCGCTCCTGCCCGCATGGCGTGCGCACGCCGATATGGGCGCCGGCGGTGAAGGCCGGCAGGTCCGCGCCCGCTGAATCGCGCAATTCGAACAGGCGGACGTCCCTGGCGATGGTTTCGGCGCGCGCGACGCGCAAGTCTCGCATGGCATCCTCTCGCATGCGGCCCCTGACGGGCCGGGGCGTTGCGTCTTTGCGCGGCCCCGCGGCTCCCTCCGGCCTGGCCCAAGGCCCAGCCTGACGGGGCCTGCACGCCGCCCGGTTTGTTTAGACGCCTAAGGATCGCAGGGCAAGGGCGCCGCGCGGGGCTCGACAAACGGGGCGGCGGACGCTAAATGCTTAGAGGCCTAACCAATACGGGCGGCGGCCCGCATGTCGACGCGCCGCCCTGGAGCGAGGGACGCCATGCTCACGAAGGAAGAGAACGATCTGTTGTGCCGCGTCGAGGGCGATGCGCCGATGGGCCAGATCATGCGCCATCACTGGCTGCCCGCCTGCCTCATCGAGGAAGTGGCGGAGCCCGATTGCGATCCGCTGAAGGTGCGCCTGTGCGGCACCGATCTCGTGATCTTCCGCGACACCGAGGGCCGGCTGGGCGTGCTCGACGAGCAATGTCCGCATCGGCGCGCCTCGCTCGCCTATGGCCGCAACGAGGAATGCGGCCTTCGCTGCCTTTATCACGGATGGAAATTCGACGTGAACGGCGAAGCGATGGAGCTGGCCTCCGAGCCCGCCGAAACCGGCCTCGTGAAGAAGGTGAAGGCGAAGGCCTATCCCGCGCGCGAGGCCGCGGGCTTCGTCTGGGTCTATCTGGGCGATGCGGCGACCATGCCGGATTTCGAGCCGCCGGTGTTCCAACCCGCGCCCGACACCAAGATCGCCATCGCCAAATTCAAGGTGCCCTGCAATTGGGCGCAGATTTTGGAAGGGGGAATCGATTCCGCCCATTCCTCGAGCCTGCATTCGTCGGACATGGTGCCCGCCCGCGTGGCGAGCGCGCAGGCCAATGATCAGAATTGGCTTCGCCCCTCCACCGACAAGTCGCCGCGCCTGCAGGCCCAGCGCACGCCTTTCGGCTTCCGCTACGCCGCGCTGCGCCGGCCCATCCAGAACGCGCAAACGCATGATTACATCCGCACGACGCTCTTCATCGCGCCCTATACGGTCTACATTCCGCCCAACAACAATTACAATGTCGCGATCCTTCACGTGCCGGCGGACGACACGAACACGGATTTCTTTTTCCTCGCCTTCGGCGATGCGGCGACCACGCCGGACACCGAAACCTGGCGCAAGTTCCTGGGCGCCACGCGCGGCGTCGATCTCAATCAGGATTGGTCGAACAAGCGCACCCACGAGAACAAGTTCCTGCAGGACAGGCAGGCGATGAAGGCCGGCAATTTCACCGGCATTCGCGGCATTCCCAATCAGGATTACGTGATGTGGCTCACCATGGGCCCCATCGCCGACCGCACCAGGGACGTGCTGGGCGCGAGCGATCTCGCCATCGTCGAGTTCCGCAAGCAAATGGTGGAGGCGGTGCGCGCCTTCCAGAAAGAGGGCGTGGTGATCGGCCGCACGCAGCCGCGCGTGCCCCATAGCAAGCTGCGCTCCTTCGAGGGCGTGGCGCCCAAGACCACCGACTGGCGCGTCGTCGGGCTGACCGAGGAGGAGCTGACGATCCGCGGCCTCATGCCGCCCTCCACAAGCGCGGCCGAATGAGCGCGGCCGAATGAGCGGCTGCGCCTAAGGCCGGGCGTCGACGCGGCCCCTCTGGGGCCGCGTTTTGCTTTGAAGCAGATTTTCGCCGAAGTTTTTTTCGCCCCCGCGGCGCATGGGCTTGCCTAAAGTCAAATCATCCCGGCACGATCTGCCTCATAGGGACGCGCGCCGCCACGGCTGCGGCGGCTGCGCGCAAAAACGCCCGAGAGGAAATCCCATGCTGGATCAGGCCCCCGGATCGACCGGCCCCGAGGAGGAGGTTTTCGACCTCTATTCGGACATCGACGAGAATCCGTTTCCGCTCTACGAGCGCCTGCGCGAGGATTATCCCTGCTATTGGACGAAATCGGGCAAGGCGTGGGTGCTCTCGCGCTATGACGACGTGTTGCGCGCCGCGCAGGATTGGGAGACCTTCTCCTCCGCCAACGGCAATCTGCTCGACGAAATTCCCGGCCGCGCCGGCGGCACGCTGGGCACGACCGATCCGCCGCGCCACGACCGGCTGCGCGCCCTCGCGCAAGCCGCCTTCATGAAGAAGAACAACGAACATCTCGCCGCGCCCACCCACGCCATCGCCCATGCGGCGCTCGACGATCTGGTGAAGCGCGGGCGGTTCGATTTCATCGCGGATTATTCAAGCCTCATCACCGTGGGCGTCCTGTTCCGGCTGCTGGGCCTGCCCCATCAGGATCCCGCCGACATTCGCGACAAGGTGGTCCTGTCGATCTCCACCGACCGCAAGAACCGCGGCCGCAATCCGCAGCTCGACGCCGCCTTCAAATGGATCACCGATTTCATCACCGAGGAAGTCGCCAAGCGCCGCAAGACGCCGCAGGACGATCTCATCACGCGGCTGGCGGAGGCGGAGATCGACGGCGACCGGCTCTCCGAGCGCGAAATCGTGCTCACCACGGGCACGTTCGTGATGGCGGGCGTGGAATCGCTTTCGAGCTTCATGTCCGTCTTCGCGCTAAATCTGTGCCAGCATCCGGATGCGCGCGCGCGCTGCGCGGCCGATCCGTCGCTGATCCCCAGGGCCATCGAGGAATCGCTGCGCTACAACACGTCCGCCCAGCGCTTCATGCGCACGGTCGCGAAGGAAACGCAGCTGCACGGCCAGACGTTGAAGGTCGGCGACAAGGTGATCCTCGCCTATGGATCGGCCAATCGCGATTGGCGCAAATTCCCCAATCCCGACGTCTATGACATCGACCGCAATCCGCAGGGCCATGTCGGTTTCGGCTCGGGCAAGCATTTCTGCCTCGGCAACCAGATGGCGCGCTTCATCACGCAGAGCGCCATGGAGGATTTCCTCGCGCGCATCCCAGATTTCCGCCTCACCGGCGAACATTTCGACTGGGTGCCCTCGTCGAACTTCCGCAGCCCGAAGAAACTGCCGCTGGAGATCGTGCGCGGCGCGTGAGGCGCGCCTCGCCGCTCAAGCTCAGACG
>CAIXDD010000245.1 GCA_903918155.1 uncultured Hyphomicrobiales bacterium | reverse complement strand
GGCGGCTGCGACATCGTGCGGGAAATGTTCCAGACCGGCGAGCTGGCGAGTCATTTCGTCGAAGCCGGCGTGCCCGTCACGCAGCAACCGCAGACCTGAACATGTTGAGTCGGGTCGTCGCCCGATAGGGGCGACCGGCGTTGCGGACGGCGTGAAATGCGGACAGGGGCGGAGGTTTCTGATGCTCTGGCGTGTCCCGCTTTTGGTTTTTCTGGCTGGCGGCGCGCTCGCCCTTGCTCCGCAGGCGCCCGCCGCCGCGGCGAGCGGGCGCATCGTCTTCACCGTGGACGGCGTGGAGCGCTCCGCCTTTCTCGTGGAGAAGGCGCGCCTTCGCCGCAAGACGCGCCCCGTGATCATTCTCTTGCAGGATGCGGCCCGTAACGCGCCGATCTGGCGACGCGCGTTGCGCTTCGAGCGCTTTGCGGAAAACGGCGGCATTTTCGTTCATGCGGAGCCGCTCGACGGAGTGTGGACCTTCAGCGCCGCCGATGGCGCGGCGCGGGAGATCGCGTATCTGCGGCGTCTCGTCGAGGAGGTCGCCAGCAATGCGCTGGCCGATCGAAGCCGCGTCTATCTCGTCGGCGTCGGGTCGGGCGGCGCCGTCGCCCTGCAGGCTGTTTGCGGCGCAGGCGGATATGCCGGGGTCGCGGCCATTCTCACCAGCCTTTCGCCCGATGCGCTGGAGGCCTGTCGGCCAGCCAAGCCCATACCGGCGCTGTTCATCGCGGGCGCCGCGGACAAAAGGGTGCCCATCGACGGCGGCATGGGCGATCTGCCCGGATATGCCGGGCCTCTGGCGAGCGTGGAGGCCGTGGCGAACGTGTTTGCGAAAGCGTCGGCTTGCGCGCCCCGACGCGTGCGTTCCGAGCTTCCGGACCGGGATCGCGGCGACGGATCGCGCGTGGTGGCGGAGAGTTTCAGCGGCTGCGCCGAACCCGTGCGCCTCTTGCGCATCGTGGGCGGCGGGCATGTGCCGCCCGTGCGCGCCGCGGGCGCCCGCATTCAGGGGCAAAACCGCGACGTGAGCACGTCACGAACGGTTCTGACGTTTTTCAAACTTCCCGGCGGCTGACGCTGCTGAGGCCTCCAGCGCTTGCGTGAGGCGGCGCTCCAAAGCCTCCGGGTCTCCCATGATCCGGATGGATTTGAGCCGGCTCGTCCCGCCCGTCGCCAGCGTCACGGAGGATCGCGGCGAACCCAGCAGCTGCGCCACGAGCCGGGCGAGAGCGGAATTGGCCTCGCCATGTTCCGGCGCCGCGCGCACCTTGGCCTTCAGGACGCGCCGTCCGTCGGAAAGACTTTCCACGCCGCAGATTTCATCGCGCGCAGACTTGGACGTCAGGCGAATGGACAGCAGGAGTCCGTCGGCGGATTTGGTCCAGGGGGCAGCGCTCAAAACCGCCCGACGCTGGGATAAACGTAATAGAGGATGACCCGCTCGAGGAAGAAAATCCCGAGCAGCAGAATGATGGGCGAAATGTCGAGCGCCCCCATGCGCGGCAGCCGTTCCCGGATTGGGCGCAGCACGGGCTCGGTGAGCGCCTGCAGCGTCGTCCAGATGGAGCGGACCAGGCCATTGCCGTAGTTCACGACATTGAACGCCAGCAGCCACGACAGGACTGCCGAGGCGACGATCACCCAGGTGTAGAGGTTCAGTACGAGCAGAATGACGTCCAGAATGGCCCGCATGCGTGATCTCCGTCCGAGCAGCTCCCGGATGTACCTGCGACTTCGCTCATGGGCAAGGAGGCGGCTGCGAGCGCATAAAGATGCGTTGACAGACAGGCGCCTGAGACGTAAATCACGCGCGCCGACCGAAAGGTCCGGGGCTGTAGCTCAGATGGGAGAGCGCTGCAATCGCACTGCAGAGGTCAGGGGTTCGAATCCCCTCAGCTCCACCAATTCATACCCTTTCTGCCTAAATATCTGGGTCAACGACAAAAAACCGCTCTGATCAAGACGATTGTAGCTGATGTTGACTAGGGTCTGTCCATGAACGCGCTTCGACTTGTTGGGCCAAGGCGTATCAAACAGCCCACACTGCGGTGAATAATCCAACGAAGAACAGAAGATATGAAAGCCAAAGGAGCATTTCTGTCATCGACCGAAGAGCTCCGGTGACTTTGACTTCGAGACCCATCCCAGCCAACTTAGTCCTGATATCTTCAGATTCAGCCTCAATTCGTGCGCAATCGGGAAACAGCTTTCCTAATTCCAGCGCGCTGATTCTAATTCTTTGTAATTCAGAACGCTTGGGCA
Organism: uncultured Hyphomicrobiales bacterium; assembly: GCA_903918155.1. Classification (GTDB taxonomy): domain Bacteria; phylum Pseudomonadota; class Alphaproteobacteria; order Rhizobiales; family Beijerinckiaceae; genus Terripilifer. The sequence goes on along the minus strand of CAIXDD010000245.1, from coordinate 7,765 downwards.
GTTTGTCGGAAAGCTTGGCAGCCTCGGTAGCCGTTTCCAGTACGAAGCAGAAAACTAAGTGAAGGCCGCTCGCGAATAAGCCAAGCGAAAAGCACCATAGAGGCAACTTGCCAACCGATGCGCCGAGAGGAACGATGGGCGCCTTTCCCATCGTGCCGAAAGCTGCCAACAGGGCTGTGCCATTGCATATCGACGCGTACTTAATCAACGCTGACAAGTGCTCTTGCGCCCTGTTCATGCTTGCACCAGCTTTGACTTAGCTATTTTGATTTATGGCAGGAGTCATCAGCGCAGGCAACATTTCCGCTGCTGCGCACAGCCGCCGGGCGGCCGCGCTTTCGTTTGCATTTCGTAAACCAAACGTAGCGATAGCGATACGAACGGCTCCATTTCGAACAATGTAACCGGCTCGGAGACGCGCCGAAGTTTAATTGATCGCTCACGGTTAACGTACCCTGGAGCTGAGAATGTTCAAGAAAATCATCGCTGTTTCGGCGCTTCTGCTTGCGCCGGCCGCCGCCTCCGCCGCCGATCTGCCCCGCCGCTCGGCCGCCGTCGCCCCCGCGCCCTACGCGTCCCCCGTTTTCGCGTGGTCGGGCTTCTACGCCGGCGTCAACGCCGGCTATGGCTGGGGCGATTCCAAGTTCAGCGCCGGCCGCACCGGTTCGGCTGAAACCGACGGCTGGCTCGCCGGCGGCCAGCTCGGCTACAATCACCAGATGGGCTCCTTCGTTCTGGGCGCGGAAGGCGACTTGAACTGGGCCGACGTCTCCGGCTCGGCGGTTTGCCAGACGGCGCCGCAGACCTGCAGCTCCAAGCTGAACTATCTCGGCTCGGCCCGCGCGCGCGCCGGCTTTGCGGCCAACAACGTCCTCTTCTACGGCACCGGCGGCTTTGGCTTCGGCGGTTTGAAACTGAGCGACACGACGGGCGCTTCCGCGTCCGAGATGCGCGTGGGCTGGACCGCCGGCGCCGGCATGGAATACGCCGTCGACCGCAATTGGTCGGTCAAGGCTGAATACCTCCACTACGATCTGGGCAAGGAGACGTTCGGCGCCGCTTCCGCGAAGACCACGGTCGACGCCGCGAAGCTTGGCGTGAACTATCGCTTCGGCGCGCCCGCCGTCTCCCGCTACTGATCTTGCGGCCTCACTGAGGCGGCAGCCGCCCGCGCAGCGATGCGCGGGCGTTTTCGTTTCGGGCGTCGCGTGGTATCAGCCTCCCGAACAGGGACGCATCATGTCTGTCGCGCCATCCGCTTGCGATTTTGCGCCCGTGACGGGCGAGGCTCCGGCGAAACCATCGCTGGTGGGGCTCACGCGCGCGCAGCTTGGCGACGCCTTGCGCGCCACGGGCGTGCCCGAGCGGGACGTGCGCATGCGCGTCTCGCAATTGTGGCACTGGATCTATTTTCAGGGCGCCAGCGATTTCGATCGCATGCTCAATGTGTCCAAGCATCTGCGCAAGGATCTCGACGCGCGGTTCACGCTGGCGCGCCCCGCCATGATTTCCCAGCAGGTTTCGAGCGACGGCACGCGCAAATGGCTGTTTCGCCTGGCGCCGGCCCCCGGCGATCTTCTGGCCGACAAGGCCCGCGGCGCCGAGATCGAATGCGTCTACATTCCTGAGAGCGACCGCGGCACGCTCTGCGTCTCCAGTCAGGTCGGCTGCACGCTCACATGCACGTTCTGTCACACCGGCACGCAGAAGCTCGTCCGCAATCTGACGTCGCAGGAGATCGTGCAGCAATTGGTCGCCGCGCGCGACCAGCTCGGCGATTATCCCGGCCTGACGCCGCCTTCCGACGGGCTCATTCCGTCCGGCGAAGGCGTGCGCGCCGTCTCGAACATCGTCTTCATGGGCATGGGCGAGCCGCTCTATAATTTCGATCATGTCTGCGACGCCATCGGAATCCTGTCGGACGGGGACGGGCTTTCCCTCTCCAAGCGGCGCATCACGGTGTCCACGTCAGGCGTCGTTCCTGAAATTCCGCGATTGGGCGAGCAGGCGGGAACCATGCTCGCCATATCGCTCCATGCGGTGCGCGACGACCTGCGTGAAACGCTCGTGCCGCTGAACAAGAAATATCCGATCAAGGAATTGCTTCAGGCCTGCCGGGACTATCCGGGCCTGTCGAACGCGCGGCGCATCACGTTTGAATATGTGATGTTGAAGGGCGTCAACGATTCGCCCGCCGACGCGCGCGAACTCGTGCGCCTGCTCAAGGGAATTCCCGCCAAGATCAATCTCATCCCGTTCAATCCGTGGCCCGGCGCCAAATATGAATGTTCCGACTGGGACGTGATCGAACAATTCTCGGATATCGTTTTCAACGCGGGCTATGCGAGTCCGGTGCGCACCCCGCGCGGCCGCGACATTCTCGCAGCCTGCGGCCAGCTGAAGAGCGAGACCGAGAAACTGCGCGCCCGCGCCCGCCTCATGGAAGACTGACAGGCCGGACCCGCGGCGACGTGGTCGTGCTTCAGCCGATCGCGGGGCCTGCTTGCTCCCGCTCGCGTTTTGAATCATGTTGCCACCGCCGATGCGCCGCTTGGGCGCTGTCGCCGGAGACGTCCTGATGTTCTCTTCCCGCAATGGCCGACGCCTCGTCGCAGCCGGTCTCGCGTCCTTCCTTCTGGTCGGATCTCACATGGCGCAAGCGGCCGTCGTCGCGCGCATCGAAGGCGTCGAAATCACCGATGACGACGTGCGTCTTGCGGAAGAGGATCTCTCCAGCTCGATTCCGCAGGGTCTGACCGGCGAGCAGAAGGAGTCTTTCGTTCTCGATTATCTCATCGATATGCGGCTGGCCGCGCGCAAGGCCGAAGCGGACCGTTTCGCAGACAGCGCGGAATTCAAGCGAAAGTTCGCTTTCCTGCGCGACAAGGCGTTGATGGAGACGCTTCTCGCGAAGATCGCCCGCGACTCGCTGACCGAGGCGGAGATGCAAAAAGTCTATGAAATGGCCGCCAAATCTCAGCCGCCTGAAGTGGAGATGCGCGCGCGACACATTCTGGTGGAAACCGAGGCGCAGGCGCGCGCGGTCTGGCGGCGCGTTCTCACCGGCGAGGATTTCGCCAAGCTCGCTGACGAAGTCTCGCGCGATCCCGGCGCCAAGGGCGGCGATCTGGGTTGGTTCGTGAAGGAGCGCATGGTGCCGGAATTCGCGGAAGCCGCGGCGAAACTGCAGCCGGGGCAGACGTCGGAGCCCGTGCGCAGCCAGTTCGGCTGGCATGTGATACGGCTCGAAGCGCGGCGCGAAAAGCCGTTTCCTCGTCTTGAGGAGGTGCGCGACCAGATCGAACGCTACGTCGTCCAGAAGGCGCAGACCGACGTCATCATGTCGTTGCGGTCCGGCGCGCGCATCGAGCGCGACAAGCCGGCCGCTCCCGGCGCGCCGAAATAGCGCAGCGCTGCGCGTTCATCCGTTTCCGTCATCCGCAGGATCGTTTCGACCATGGCAAAACCGGCGCCTCTCTCGCCTCTCGCTCCAAAATCCTTCGAGACCCCGCCGCCGGTCGAGGGCGTGCGTTTCGCTACGGCCGCAGCAGGAATTCGCTACGCCGGACGAACCGACGTCATGCTCGCCCTGCTCGATAAAGGCACTCAGGCGGCGGGCGTGTTCACGCGGTCGAAATGCCCGTCGGCCGCGGTCGACTGGTGCCGCGCGAAACTGAAAGGCGGCAAGGCGCGGGCCGTCGTCGTGAATTCCGGCAATGCGAATGCGTTCACCGGCAAGGCGGGCGCAAAGGCCGCGAAGCTCACCGCGGAAATCGCCGGCAAGGCGACAGGCGCGCCGGTGTCGGAGATTTTCATCGCATCGACCGGCGTGATCGGCGAGCCGCTCGACGCGACGAAATTCGACGGCGTGATGGACGATCTCGTCGGCGCTGCGCGACCGGACGGTCTGCTTGACTCCGCGCGCGCCATCATGACGACGGACACATTCCCGAAAATCGCCTCGGCGAAAGCGCAGATCGGAGGCGTCGAAGTCTCCATCGCCGGCATGGCGAAGGGCGCCGGCATGATCGCGCCCGATATGGCCACGATGTTGTCCTTCGTCTTCACCGACGCGCCGATCGCCGCCGCCGCCCTGCAGGCGATGTTGTCGCGTTCCGTCCAGGGCAGTTTCAATGCGATCACCGTGGACAGCGACACGTCGACCTCCGACACGCTGATGTTGTTCGCCACGGGCGCGGCGGCCAAGCGCGGCGCGCCGAAAATCGCGGATGCCTCCGACAGGCGCCTGGCGTCTTTCAAGCGCGCTCTCGATGCGGTCCTGCTCGATCTCGCCCATCAGGTGGTGCGCGACGGCGAGGGCTGCCGGAAATTCGTGGAGATCGCCGTGGAGGGCGCCGCCAGCGCCGCCGCCGCCAAGCGCATCGCCCTGTCCATCGCCAATTCGCCCCTCGTCAAAACCGCCGTCGCCGGCGAAGACGCGAATTGGGGACGGGTCGTCGCCGCCGTCGGCAAGTCCGGCGAAAAGGCGGAGCGCGACAAGCTCGCCATCTGGTTCGGCGATTTCCGCGTCGCGCATAAGGGCCTGCGGGATCCCGCCTATAGCGAGGAGAAGGTCTCCGCCTATATGAAAGGTGAGAAGATCGACATTCGCGTGGACGTCGGAGTCGGCAAGGGGCGCAACGTCGTGTGGACCTGCGATCTCACCAAGGAATATGTCGCCATCAACGGCGATTATCGCAGCTGAGACAGCTTGAGCTAAACAATGGATTGAGACATGCTCGGGGGGCTCAGGAGCCCTCCGATGCGCCGATTCGCATGTCTGGCTTTCGTCCTTCTCTTCCTGCCCGCCTGCCAGACGGCGCGCGGACCCGCGCCGTCTTCGGCTGATTTCAGGGCGCAGGACGCCGCCTATGTGCACAAGCGCGGCGCGGGGCGGATCGAAGGACAAGCGTTCATCGTTCTGCCGAACGGCCAGACGCGGCTCGCCGCCGGCGAGACCGTCCGGCTCGTCCCGGCCACCGCCTATGCGCGGGCCCGGATCGCCCATTTCTACGGGTCCAGGAAATTCATTCGGGCGCGCGACATTCCGCAGGTTCCGGTCGATCCCGAATATGTCGCGAACACGCGGGCGACGGTCTCCACATCCTCCGGCAGATTTCATTTCGAGGGCGTGGCGCCGGGGGATTATTTCGTAGTGACCCAGAAAATCTATCGCGGCGAGGGCGCCCTGTTTCCCGAGGGCGGGGCCATGTACGAGGCCGTGAGGGTTTCCGGCAGCGAGACGGCGCGCGTGGTGATCGTCGGCCGCTGATATGCTAGGGACGCTTCAGGAGAGCGTTCCATGAAAATTCTGCTGGTGGCGGCGGCGGTCCTGATCGACGCCGACGATCGCGTCCTCATCGCGCAAAGGCCGGAAGGCAAGGCGCTCGCCGGCCTGTGGGAATTCCCCGGCGGCAAGGTCGATCCCGGCGAGCGGCCCGAGGAATGCCTCATCCGCGAATTGCGCGAAGAACTGGGGATCGTCGTCAAGGAGACCTGTCTCGCGCCTGTCACGTTCGCGAGCCACGCCTATGACGACTTTCATCTCCTGATGCCTGTCTGGGCGTGTCGCCGGTGGGAGGGCTTCGTCCAGCCGCAGGAAGGGCAGGCGGTGAAATGGGTTCATCCGCGCGAGCTGCGCGCCTATCCCATGCCGCCAGCCGACGTCCCCCTCATTCCCGCCCTGATCGATCTCGTGAGTTGAGACGTTAGAGAAGCGCGCCGAGCGCTGCGCCCTGAATCAGCAGAACGCCCAGCCAATGGCCGCCGTCGATCAGGGTGAGCGTCAGGCGCGCTTTCAGATAGACATTGTTGGCGGCCAGACTCGTGATCACGAAGCCGAGCCAGCAGATCGCGCCCACCGTCATCCCGGAGGCGACGGTCACGCCCTTCTTCGCCGTATGCGCCAGCACGCCGGCGAGGATCAGCGCCATGACGAATTGCGCGACGAGGGAGACGACGAGCGCCGCGACGGGCGGGCGCTCCCGTCCCGCGCCTTCGGCGGCGGGCGCGGGCAGGCGCGCCGCCGCCATCCATGGGCGGGCGAGCGCGCCGTACCAAGCCGCCCCGAACGCCCAGGAGGCCCCTGTCGCGCAGAGGATCGCGATCCAATCGACCTTCATCGCCTCGTCCCCGGTCAGAGGCCGCCCATCTTGCACACGATCTTCCATTCGGCGTCGGTGACCGGCTGAACGGACAGGCGCATGGAGGTGACGAGCGACATTTTCGCCAGCGACGGGGTCGCCTTCACCTGCGCGAGCGTGACAGGGGTCTTCAGCGGCTTCACGGCCTTGAAATCGACCATGCCGAACTTGCCGCTCTCGTCGGAGGGATCGGGATAGAAGAGCTTGACGACCTCGACGATCCCGACGATCTCCTTGCCCTCGTTGGAATGGTAGAAGAAGGTCTGATCGCCGATTTTCATCGCGATCATGTGCAGCTTGGCGAGATGGTTGCGCACGCCGTTCCAATGCGTGCCTTTCGCGCCGGCGGCGACCTGCTGGTCCCAGGACCAGACGGCGGGTTCGCTTTTGACGAGCCAATGCGCCATGGGTCAGGCCTTCGGCTCGCCGACGACCCAACGCCATGGGCGCAGCTCCACGGATTCGAAGAGCCCCGCCTGCGCGTAAGGATCGGATGCGAGCAGCTCGCGCGCCTGCGCGTCGTCGGCGCAATCGAGGATCAGCATGGAGCCCGCCATGCGCCCTTCGGCGTCGAGAAAGGGACCGGCGACCTTCACATGACCGGCATGCGCGCCGAGCCATTCCACATGGCGCGGGCGCGCATCGAGCCGGATCTGCAGGGCGCCGGGCTTGTCGGCGCAAAGAGCCACGAAATGCATGTCGTCTCCCTCGCAAGGCGCGGTCACGCTAGACGAGCCGTTTGCAGGCGGCAAGGTCCGCGCTCAATCGTTCAGACTGCGCAAGGCGGCTGCGGCTGCGAAGGGCGCCAAGGCCAGCGACGCGAGGCTCAGAGCGGCCAGAATCAGAAAGGGCGGCAGGAAGGGCGTCGTCGCCGAGCCCGCGCTGGCGGCGGCCGACACGCCGAAGATCAGCACGGGAATGGTGAGCGGCAGGATCAGGATCGCCATCAGCAGGCCGCCGCGGCGCAGGCTCGCCGTCAAGGCGGCTCCGATGGCGCCCAGAAGGGTCAGCGCCGGCGTACCCGCCGCTAGGGTCGCGGTCAGCGCCGCCAGCGCCTCCCCGTCGAGCGCCAGCATCAGGCCGAAGAGGGGCGCCGCGAGCACGAGCGGCAGGCAGGTCGCGAGCCAATGGGCCAGGCATTTCGACAGGACCACAAGCTCCAGCGGCGCGTCGGACATGCGCAGCACGTCCAGCGAGCCGTCTTCCTGATCGATCTGGAACAAGCGGTCGAGGCCAAGAAGCGTGGCGAGCAGCGCCGCGATCCATAGGATCGCCGGTCCGATCCGCGCAAGCAGGTTCAGGTCCGGGCCGATGGCGAAGGGCGTGATCGTCACGAGGATCAGGAAGAAGACGACGCCCATGGCGCCGCCGCCGCCGATCCGGCCGGCGAGGCGCAGGTCGCGCTTGAGCAGGGCCGCGAACATGCCGCTCATGCGCCCCCCAGCCGCAACTCGGCGACGTCGTGAAGGCCCAGCGGGGCGTGCGTGGCGGCCACGATCATGCCGCCCTCTGCGCGATGGCGGGCCATGCGCTCCGCGAAAAGGGCCTGCGCGCCGGCGTCCAGCGCGGTCGTGGGCTCATCGAGCAGCCAGAGCGTGCGGCGGCTCACCAGAAGGCGGGCG
>CAIXDD010000244.1 GCA_903918155.1 uncultured Hyphomicrobiales bacterium | reverse complement strand
TCTTGCCCGAGTCCCTGTTGCAGGCATTGCCGCTGCGCCTGTTCGGCATCATGCAAAACGACACCTTGTTGGCGATACCGTTCTTCACACTCATGGGCTTGATCCTGGAGCGAAGCGGCATGGCCGAGGATTTGCTCGACACCATAGGCCAGGTGTTCGGCCCCTTGCGCGGCGGTCTGGCCTACGCCGTGGTCTTCGTGGGCGCGTTGCTGGCGGCCACCACCGGCGTCGTCGCCGCCTCCGTGATCTCGATGGGCCTCATCTCGCTGCCGATCATGCTGCGCTACGGCTATGACCGCAGGCTCGCCTCCGGCGTCATCGCCGCATCGGGCACGCTCGCGCAGATCATCCCGCCCTCGCTTGTGCTCATCGTGATGGCCGACCAGCTCGGTCGTTCCGTCGGCGACATGTACAAGGGCGCCTTCATCCCCGGCATCGTGCTGGCCTGCATGTATGCGGGCTATGTCTTCCTCATGACGATCTTCAAGCCGGAGGCCGCCCCCGCCCTGCCGCTGGAGGCGCGCTCCATCCCCGAAGACGAACGCTTCGTGCGCCGGCAAGGCGTGACGAGCGCGATCGCCTTGCTCCTGTTCGGCGTGCCGCTCTTCTATTTTCTCATCTGGCTGGGCGTCGCCGTTCCCGCCGCGCTGGGCGCCGACATCGTCGCGCCCGACGAGAAAGTTCGCCTGCTCATGGCCGGCGCCCTGTCGCTGATCGCCTTCGGGCGCAATATCGTGGGCCTGCGCGCCGCAAAGACCGCCTCGCCGCGCGTGAACACGCTCGCCATCGTCGGTTTCGGCGTCTTGCTCGGCCTGCTCATCGCGGGCCTGATCGGGCGCTTCCGGCCCGACATGCCCGCCGACAATGTCGCGATCTGGGCGGCCTTCGCCGCCACCGGCGTGCTCTATGGCCTCGCCACGATCAACAAGGCGATGGGCCTCGGCCTGATGGCGAATATGACGCAACAGGTCATCATCGTTCTCGTGCCTCCGCTGGCGCTCATCTTCCTCGTTCTCGGCACGATCTTCGTCGGCATCGCCACGCCGACCGAAGGCGGCGCGATGGGCGCGGCGGGCGCGCTGCTCGTGGCCGTCTCCAAGGGCCGGTTGAAACTCGACCTGATGAAACAGGCGATGGATTCCACCCTGAAACTGTCGGCCTTCGTCGTCTTCATCCTGATCGGGGCGCGCGTGTTCTCGCTCACCTTCTATGGCGTGAACGGCCACACCTGGGTCGAGCACCTGCTCACCTCGCTGCCCGGCGGCCAGACGGGCTTCCTCGTCTTCGTCAATGCGCTCGTCTTCGTGCTCGCCTTCTTCCTCGATTTCTTCGAGCTGGCCTTCATCATCGTGCCGCTGCTGGGACCGGCCGCCGACAAGCTCGGCATCGACCTGATCTGGTTCGGCGTGATGCTGGGCGTCAACATGCAGACCTCGTTCATGCATCCGCCCTTCGGCTTCGCGCTGTTCTATCTGCGCTCGGTCGCGCCCAAACTTCCCTACAAGGACCGTCTGACGGGCAAGATGACCGAACCGGTGACCACGGGCCAGATTTACATGGGCTCGATCCCCTTCGTCTGCATCCAGCTCATCATGGTCGCGCTGATCATCATGATCCCGCAGATGGTGATGATCTATAAGGCCGGCGAGAAACGCCTCGACGCGCAGCAGGTGGAGGAGCAGTTCCGCTCCATCGCCCCGCCGCCCGCCATGGACGAGCTGCCCGCCCTGAAGTTCTAAGCCTGCGCAGCCCATCGCGGCGCGCCGCCGCAAACGAAAACGCCCTCCTCGCGGAGGGCGTTCTTGTCTTGAACCCGGAGCGAGGCGCGCCCGCTCATTCCTTCGCGATGCGCACCGACCGGCCTTCTTCGGCCTCCGCCCGCCGCAGCGTCTCCTCGGCGGCGTCGACTTCGCGCTGGCGGTTCCACATGGCGGCGTAAACGCCGCCGCGGGCCAGAAGGTCGTCGTGCTTGCCCCGCTCGACGATTTCGCCCGCGTCCAGCACGAGGATTTCGTCCGCATTGACGATGGTGGACAGGCGATGGGCGATCACCAGCGTCGTGCGCCCCTTCACCACGCGGTCGAGCGCGGACTGGATCTCGCGCTCGGTGAAGGAATCGAGCGCCGAGGTCACCTCGTCCAGCAGCAGGATCGGCGGCCCCTTGAGGATCGTGCGCGCGATGGCGACGCGCTGTTTCTCGCCGCCCGACAATTTGAGGCCGCGCTCGCCCACCTGCGACGCGTAGCCCTGCGGCAGGGAGCGGATGAAATCGTCGATCTGCGCGAGTTTGGCGGCGGCGAAAACCTCTTCCTCGCTTGCTTCCCATCGCCCGTAGCGAATATTATAGGCGATGGTGTCGTTGAACAGCACCGTGTCCTGCGGCACCATGCCGATCGCCCCGCGCAGGCTCTCCTGCGTGACGTCGGACAGGCTCTGCCCATCGATGGTGATGCGGCCCGATTGCGGCTCATAGAACCGATAGAGCAGGCGCGAGATCGTCGATTTGCCGGCGCCCGAGGGGCCGACGACCGCCACGGTATGGCCCGCCGGCACTTCGAAGCTCACGCCCTTCAGGATCGGGCGCGCCGGATCGTAAGCGAAATGCACGTTCTCGAAACGGATGGCGGCCTGCGCGATCTGCAACGGCTTCGCGGTCGGCTTGTCCTTGATCTCGGGATTTTGGCCGAGCACGTCGAACATGGATTCGATATCGATGATCGCCTGCTTAATCTCGCGATAGACCATGCCCATGAAATTCAGCGGCTGATAGAGCTGGATCATGAGCCCGTTGAGCAGCACGAAATCGCCGATCGTGTTGCGGCCTTCGCGGATGTCGATCACGCACAGGATCATCACCACCATCAGGGCCATCGAGAAAATGAAGCCCTGACCGGAATTGAGGATGGCGAGCGAGACGTAGCTCGACACCGAATTGCGCTCGTAGCGCTCCATGGAGCGGTCGTAGCGTTCGGCCTCGCGCTTCTCCGCGCCGAAATATTTCACCGTCTCATAATTCAAAAGCGAGTCGATGGCCTTCACATTGGCGTCGGTGTCGCTCTCGTTCATGTTGCGGCGGATATTGATGCGCCAGTCGGTCGCCACGCGCGTGAACCAGAGATAAAGCCAGATCATCACGACGACGGTGAGCGCGTAACGCCAGTCGAACGCCCACAGGAAAATGCCGAGGATCAGCGCGAACTCGACCACCGTAGGAACGCCGGTGAGAATGCTCATGCGCACGATCTGCTGGATGGCTTCGCGACCGCGCTCCAGAACGCGCGTCAGCCCGCCCGTCTTGCGCTCCAGATGGAAGCGCAGCGACAATTGATGCAGATGCACGAAGACTTCGTTGGCGATGCGCCGCACGGCGTACATCGCGACGGAGGCGAACAGCGCGTCGCGCGCCTGCGTGAAGAATTGCATGAAGCTGCGCAGCAGCCCGTAGATGACGCAGATGACGACGGGCGTGGCGAGAAGCGCCGGCAGCGGAATGTCCGCGCTGTCGGGCGTGGCGATGGCGTCCGTCGCCCATTTGAAACTATAGGGCACCAGAACCGTGATGAGCTTGGCGATCAGCAGAAGGCCAAGGGCGGCGATGACGCGGAACTTCAGGTCGCCGCGATCATGCGGCCAGACATAGGGCCACAATTGCACGACCGTTTGCGCCAGCGTCGCCTCGCGGCGGTGCTTTTGCGGCGCATCGGGCTTGCCGGGGGCGGCGTCTGTCTTGGGCGCGGGGACGGAAGCAGATGCAGAATGGGGATGGGACATCGACGCTTCTTCTTTCGCCGCGCGGACCAGCCGGGGCGGTGAGGGATTCGTTCCCATATAGACCGGAAGCCGGCCCGACGCACGCTGCGTCCCGCGCGGCGCCGCTCTAGTCCTGCTGCGGCACCACGAGAACCTGGCCGGGGAAGATCAGGTTGGGATTGCGGATCTGCGCCGAATTGGCGTCATAGATCTGCGAATAGCGCATCCCCTCTCCGTAAATGCTGCGGCTGATGCGCCAAAGGCTGTCGCCGCGCTCCACCCGCGCCGTGCGCATCTCGCGCACCATGGCCGCGCTCGCAGGCGACGCCTCGCCCTCGCCGGCCGGCGCGCGCGCCTGCGCGGGCGGCTGGCTCGCCAGCGCGACGGGCGCCTCGAACGAGGCCTCCACGCGGCTCAGCGGGCGCCCGTCGGGCCCGATCCGGTCGGCGCGCACGGTATAGGAGCCCGCCGCCATGCCGCGATCCACCCGCACCGACCATTTGCCGTCCGGCGCGGCGGTGACGGCGGCCGCGAAAGCGTCATTCAAATAGAGCCGCACAAGCGCGCCCGGCGGCGCCTCGCCGGCGAGAAAGGCCCCGCCGCCCGCCTGCGCCTCCACGGCGACGATGCGCAACGCCGGCCGCTCCTCCCCCGCCGCCGCAGGCGAAGTCCCTTGCCCCGACAGGACGCGCACGGGCTGGCCCGGCGCGTCGAGCGTCGCCAGCGTCTCGCCCGCCGGCCCGCCGGCGGCGCGTTCGGGCACGAACATGGTGACGGTCTGTTCCGAAAGGGCGGCGCGCCCGCCCGCCTGCGCGCGCAGCGAGAGAACATGCTCGCCCGGCGCCAGCGGGGCCGGCGGCAGAATGACGAACTGGCCGTCCGCATCCGCGCGCGCCTCGCCCAGCGCCCGCCCCTGCGCCATCAGCGCCACCTGCGCGTTCGGCGCGGCGCGGCCCGCGACCAAGGTCTCCCCGCCCGGCGCCACGCGCACGACGTCGAAACTGGGTTTGGGCGAAAGGGGCTCCGCGACGGGAGCGGACGCTTGTTGGGACGCTTGCGGCGCGGCCTGCTGGGGAGCTTGCGGCGCTGGTTGCTGGGAAACTTGGGGCGCTGCTTGCGGCGCGGCCTGCTGGGGGGGCTGGGGCGCGGCCTGCTGGGAAGTTTGCGGCGCGCGCGCGCCGACCG
>CAIXDD010000243.1 GCA_903918155.1 uncultured Hyphomicrobiales bacterium | reverse complement strand
TCGCGCCATATCCTTTCGCGCCCGCGCGCGGGCGCTCGCCGCCGGCGGCCTCCTCCACCAGTTCGGCCGCCGCATCGGCGAGGATCTGTTCCTGCGCGTCGCCATAGACCGGCTCGCGGCCGATCTCGAGCATCAGCGGCACGGCGAGCGGCGACACGCGCCGGAGCGCCTCATGCGCGATGCGTCCCCGCACGCGCGCGAGCATGTCCGACAGGCGCGCGACGTCGAGCAGGCCGGTGGCGGCGTCCGCGCGCGCGGCGCGCAGCAGCACATGTTCGGGCTGATGGCGGCGCAGCACGTCATAGATGAGATCGGTGGAGATCGTCACCTGCCGGCTCGTCTTCTCCTTGCCGGGGAAGCGGCGCTCGATCAGCCCCGCGATCACCGCGCAGGCGCGGAACGTGCGCTTCATCAGCGCCGACTCCTGCAGCCATTCCTCGAGGTCGTCGCCCAGCATGTCTTCATGGAAGAGGCGCGCCATGTCGAGCCGGCTTGCGTCTTCGAGCGACCAGACCGCGAGCGCATATTCGCTCGCCACGAATCCTTGCGGCTTGAGGCCCAGGCGCTCCATGCGGCGCGTGAGCAGCATGCCCAAAGTCTGGTGCGCAAGCCTGCCTTCGAAAGGATAGGCGACGAGAAAGAAGCGCTCGCCGCGCGGAAAGGTCTCCACGAGAAGTCCCTGCGCGCCAGGCAGGCGCGAGGCCTTCTTCTGCAAGGCGAGCCAGTCGCGCACCTGTTCGGGCAGGCCGCTCCACAGACGCGGCGAGCTGATGAGCTTGCGCACGCGCTCGGCCAGATAAGTGGAGAGCGGAAACTTGCCGCACGCATAGGAGGGCGCCTTGGGATCGCGCGCATGGGCGCGCGAGACGAGCGCCTCGTTTTCGACGATTCCTTCAAGCGCGAGGATTTCGCCGCCGAACAGGAACGTATCGCCGGGCGCCAGCGTCTCCAGAAAATATTCTTCGATCTGTCCCAGCACGCGCCCCCCGCGCGCGAGCGGGCCCGTATAGGCGGGGCGCTTGTCGGCGCCTTGAAGCTTCGTCGCCTGCCGCAGCGCGCCGGGGGCGACGCGCGTGAGCGCGGGTCGTCCCGTCGCGCGTTGCGCGCGTGCGCGCACGAGGCGCACTTTCAGCATGTCGGACTCGACGATCGTGCCGACATTCATGCGCCAGGCCTGCGCGATCTTTGGATTCGCGACGCGCCACAGGCCCGTCTTGTCGCGCCGGATCTTGGCGAAGCGCTCATAGGCGCCCAGCGCATAGCCGCCGGTGGCGACGAAATCGAGCGCGGCGTCGAAATCCGCGCGCGCCAGCTGCGCATAGGGCGCGCAGGAGACGACTTCCGCAAACAGGGCGTCGGCGTCGAAAGGCTCGGCGCAGGCCATGCCGAGAATGTGCTGGCACAAAACGTCGAGCGCGCCCGTGCGCGCGGGCGGCGTGTCCTGCGCGCCCGCCCGCGCGGCCTCGATGGCGGCGCGGCATTCAAGGACTTCGAAACGGTTGGAGGGCACGAGAACCGCGCGCGAGGGTTCGTCGAGCCTGTGGTTGGCGCGGCCGATGCGCTGCAGCAGGCGGCTTGCGCCCTTCGGCGCGCCGATATTGACGACCATGTCCACATCGCCCCAATCGATTCCCAGATCGAGCGTGGACGTGCAGACGACGGCCTTGAGGCGACCCTCCGCCATCGCCTCCTCCACGCGGCGGCGCTGGCTGGCGTCAAGCGATCCGTGATGCAGCGCGATGGGGAGCGCATCGTCGTTGATGGACCATAATTGCTGGAAGACCGCCTCCGCCTGCGCCCGCGTATTGACGAAGACGAGCGCCATTTTCGCGCGCTTGATCATCTCATAGACATTCGCGACGGAATGTCCGGCGCCATGGCCCGACCAGGGCAGCCGTTCCTCGATGTCGAGCATGGCGATCTGCGCGGGCGCGCCGGGCGGGGCTTCGATCAGCGCCGCCATGGAAGGCGTCTGGCCCTGCGGCGCAAGCCAGCGGCGCAAGTCGTCAGGGTCGCGCACGGTCGCGGACAGTCCCACGAAAGAAGCTTTGGGCGCGATCTGGCGCAGCCGCGCGAGGCACAGGACCAGAAGGTCGCCGCGCTTGGATTGCACGACGGCGTGCAATTCGTCGAGCACGACGCGCTTGAGACCTGCGAAAACATGGTGCGCGTCGGCGGCGCCGGTGAGGAGCGCAAGCTGCTCGGGCGTCGTCATCAGCACGTCGGGCGGGTCGCGACGCTGGCGCTGGCGGCGCGCGGCGGGCGTGTCGCCCGTGCGCGTCTCCACGCGCACCGGCAGGTTCATGTCGCGGATGGGCGCGTCGAGATTGCGCGCCACGTCCACCGCCAGCGCCTTGAGCGGGGAGACATAGAGCGTATGCACGCCGCGCGCGCGGGCGCGCCGGGGCGTCTGCGCGAGATCGACGAGCGTGGGGAGAAAGCCCGCCAGCGTCTTGCCGGCGCCGGTGGGCGCGATCAGCAGCGCGCTTTCGCCGCGGCGCGCATGGGCGAGCAGATCGAGCTGATGGGCGCGCGCCGTCCATCCGCGCGCGGCGAACCAGGCGGCGAAAGGCGCGGGAAGCTCTGGCTGGGCGCGACGCATCACGCGCTCAATCTAGGCGCGGGCGAAGGCGGCGACCAGACCCGGGACGTCCGCGCCCGCGTCCTTTCGCGTGGAGGCCTCCTCAAGCGCAAGCGCGACGAGGCCCTGCGCCTGTGCGAGCGCGCGCAGATAATCGGCCGAATGGACGTAGCGCAGATCCCCGCCCAGGGCCCAATCCGCGCCGGGCGCGCCTTTCTGGACGGTGAAGGCGAAGAGCCCGCCGCGCGCGAGCGTGCG
>CAIXDD010000242.1 GCA_903918155.1 uncultured Hyphomicrobiales bacterium | reverse complement strand
GGGCGCGCGGCGCTGCGCGCGCCTGTGGCCGAGGGCTCAGGTCAGATCTTTCTGCTGCTTCGCCCAATCGTCGATTTCGCGTTCGGCGTCTTCTTTCGCGAGGCCGTAGCGTTCCTGAATCTTGCCGGCCAGCTCGTCCTTCTTGCCGCTCATGCGGTCGAAATCGTCGTCGGTGAGCTTGCCCCATTTCTCCTTCAGGTTTCCCTTGAGCTGTTTCCAATTGCCTTCGATGATGTCCCAATTCATGGGCGTGCCTTTCCTGTTTCGGATGGCGGAGACGTTCGAGCGCCGCGTGGCGACCTGCGGACGATCTTCGGCTTCAACCGCACAATTTTCGCTTGGTTCCGGGGCGCGCCGCGGGCCATATGAAAAAGCCCGCGCGAGGCGCGGGCTTGATCGGGACTCTTGCGCGCATGCGCTGGCGTGAGCGTCAGGCTCCGTGCGCCGTCACGCTGCTCTTGCCCGCGCCCGACAGATCCTCCGGCCCGTCGATGGAAAGGATCTCCGCGAGCTTCGTGCGCGCGCGGTTGACGCGGCTCTTGATCGTGCCCACGGCGCATTGGCAGATCTCCGCCGCCTCCTCGTAGGAGAAGCCCGAGGCGCCGACCAGCAACAGCGCTTCGCGCTGATCGGGCGGCAGGGATTCCAGCGCAAGCCGAAAATCCTGCACGTCGAGATGGGCGTCCTGCGAGGCCTGCACGGACAGGCGCGCGGCATAGGCGCCGTCTTCGTCCTGAACCTCGCGTCGGCGCTTGCGATATTCCGAATGAAACAGATTGCGCAGGATTGTGAAGAGCCATGCATTGAGATTGGTGCCGGGCTGGAAGGAATCCGCATTGGCCCAGGCGCGCATCAATGTGTCCTGCACGAGATCGTCGGCGCGTTCGGCGCGACCGCTCAGCGAAATCGCAAAGGCGCGCAAGGAGGGCAGGGCCTTCATCAGGCCGGCTGTGAATTCAGCGCGATCGTTCACGGGACCGTTCACGATTGCGGGTCCTTCGGCTCGTCGGCCCGTTCCTTCTCATCGAGCTTCACGAGCAATTCGATGAACTTGTCTGGGATCGGCTCGTTGAGCAATTCGTCGTAATAGCTGCGCAGCTTGGCGCCGATGCGCCGCTGGATATGTTCGTCGATCTGAAGATCTTCCTCTTTTTTCTCAACTTCGGCTTGAGACTGTTTTCTTGTCATCGATCAGAGCCCCTTGCAGCGGCGATGGCTGATGTCGCAGGAGGTTGCGGCCTGCGCTTGTGATACATGATGGTTCAAGTGATCCTCACATTCAACGGGGGCGACGGGGCGAAAGCGTTGAGAAAGCGGAGCAGGAGCCGCTGGCGCGCCGCTTTTAAAGGCGTCAAGCGGGAGGGCGGGCGTAAGCGGCGCAGAACGGCTTTTGAGAGAAGCGTTTGAGAAAGGCCTGCGAGAGAGGCTTGCGAGGGCGGCATGCGAGGGCGGCTTGCGCGAAAGGTTGCGCGAAAGGTTCTGGAGGGAAATCCTTTGCGCGGCATGCGCTTGTGCGTTTCGGATTGAATAAGCGCCGGCATGGATATATGGTCACAAGCTCATCGCGCCAGCCCCCTGCATATGTTTCAAGGAGTTCTGATGTCGATTGCGCAACAGCTCGCTCCCCATCTGCCTTATCTGCGTCGTTATGCGCGCGCCCTCACCGGCTCGCAGCAATCGGGCGACGCCTACGTGACCTCGGTGCTTGAAGCGCTGCTGGAGGATTCGTCGGTCTTCGACCGCAAGCTTCCCTCGCGCGTCGCCATTTACAAATTGTTCGACGCGATCTGGCGCTCCGTCGAGGTGAACAATTCGTCCGCGCCTGTCGCGGAGCCGTCCGATCCGCAGCGACGGATCGAGGCGATGACGCCACGCTCCCGCTGCGCCTTCCTGCTGCTGGCGATGGAGCGTTTCGACGAGAAGGAGACCGCGCTCATCCTCGGCGTGAGCGTGGAGGAGGTGCGCGCCCTCATCGACGAGGCGGGACGGGAGATCGCCGACCAGATCGCCACGAATGTCCTCATCATCGAGGACGAGCCGCTCATCGCCATGGACCTTGAAGGCATCATGGAGCAGCTGGGGCATAAGGTCGTCGGCGTGGCGCGCACCCACGGCGAGGCCATTGCGCTTGCGCAGGGACGGAAGCTCGGGCTCATCCTCGCCGACATCCAGCTCGCCGACGGCAGCTCCGGGCTGGAGGCCGTCAACGAATTGCTGCGCAGCGTGCAGGCGCCGGTGATCTTCATCACCGCCTTCCCCGAGCGTCTGCTCACCGGCGAGCGCGCGGAGCCGACCTATCTCATCACCAAGCCGTTCCAGCCCTCGCTTGTGTCGGCCCTTGCAAGCCAGGCCCTGTTCTTCGGCGAGAAGGCGCGCAGCGGCGCGCCCGGCTAAGGCCCGCAAAAAGCGCGTCGAGAAAAGCGCAAGAGAAAGACGCAAGAGAAAACGCACAGGAACAAGCGCGCGGGGCCTGCGTTGGCGCAGGACCCAAGGCCGCGCTCCCGTACGCGCGGACCCGGTCGCGCTAAGCGGAGGCGTTCATGGGCAATCTTCTCTATTGGGCTTTGACGTTTCTCATCGTGGCGCTGATCGCGGCTGCTCTGGGCTTTGGCGGGGTCGCGGGCACGGCGATGAGCGGCGCGCAAATGTTGTTCTGGGTCGCCATCGTGCTCTTCGTCATTTCCGCCGTGGTCGGGTTGATCCGGCGGCGTACGTGAACCCAGCCGAGCGCGAGGCGGCGCGCGAACAGGCGGGCGCCGATGCGGTTTCGCGCGGCGAGCGCGATCTGCTGCGGCGGCTCGCCGACGCCTCGTTGATCGGCCTTTTCGCCTTCGCGCTCATCGCTGCGCTGTCCTATTCCAAAGCCATCGCCTTGCCGCTGGCCGCAGGCGCCTTGATCGGGCTCATTCTGGGACCGACGGCGGACCGGATGCGCGATTACGGCGTGCCGCCCTTCGTCACCTATTCGGCCGTCCTGCTGCTGCTGGGCGGCGTGCTGACGGCGGTCATTTCAGCCGTGGCGCCGGCGATCAGCGACTGGATCGCGCGCGCGCCGGAGCTGGCCCGCACGCTGCAAGAAAAATTCTCCTTCCTGCAGCAGCCCCTCGAACGGCTTCTGCAGATCGGCGCGCAGCAGACGCCAGGCGCGGTGGTCGTGCAGGAGAAAGACAGCGCGAAAATGCTCGCCGGCGCGCTCGCCATGGCGACGCCCGCCTTCACGCAGCTGATCGTCTTCGTGTTCTCGCTCGTGTTCTTTCTGGCGGGGCGCGTCGAGTTCCGCAACCGGCTTGCGATGCGTTTTCATGAGCGCGAGGACCGGCTCGCCGTGCTGCGCGCCTTCTCCGGCATCGAGACCTCGCTGCTGCGCTATTTCGCCGTGGTGACGACGATCAATGCGATCCTGGGCCTGCTCACAGGGCTCGCCATGTGGGCTTTGGGCATGGGCGGTCCGCTCGCCTGGGGCTTCGTCGCCTTCGTGCTCAATTTCCTGCCGCTCGTGGGCCCGGTCATCCTGAAGGCGACCTTGCTCGTGGCGGGGCTCGTCGTCATGCCGGGCGTCGCCTGGGGCGTGGCGCCGGCGCTCGTCTATGCGCTGCTTGCGCTGGTCGAGTCCAATTACGTCACGCCGCGGATCGTGGGATCGCGTTTCACGATCAATCCGTTTCTCGTCTTCCTGTCCGTCATGTTCTGGTCATGGCTCTGGGGCTTTTTCGGCGCGCTTCTGGCGATGCCGCTCGTGGTGGTGGCCACGACGGCGATCGACGAATTGCGCCCGCATATCAAGCCGCGCCTGCCGGGCTGACGCCCGCGCCCTTACCGTGCGGGCGTGGCGAGCGTGGCGAGAAGAAACCCGACGACGATGGCCAGCGCCACGGCGGGCAGGGGCTTGCGGCGCAGGGCTTCATCCGCCTGCGCCAGCGCAGGGCGGCGGCGCATCGGCGTGACATGTCCTCGCAGGCTTGCGGTATGGCTCATCCGAAACTCCTCCATGGCGAGGCGCGCACGCGTCGCACTGGAGAAACGCGAGCGACGCGGCGGAGTTCGCCGCGCGCTTATGGGACGGCGAGGCTTTCGAGATTTTCCAGCATGCGCTCTTCTTGCGTCGCGGGAGCCGGCTTCGGCTGGCCGATGCGCAAGCGATGTTGCGTCAGCATGGCCTGAAACTCCCGCAGGACATGCTGATCCGCCTTGGCGGGCGCCCATTTCAGGCTCGAGAGCGCCCATAGAGCGCGATTTTTCCAGCTCCGTCGTCCCGATTTAATCAGCTTGCGAAAGCATCGCCGCAGCAGGCGAAGGCGAATTCGCTGGGCGGTTGGGCGTTCGTTGAGAAAATGTCCGACTGCGCCGACGAAATCGGCCACCAATTGACGATCGTTCGCGGACACCGAGCCGTCCACCTGCCGTTGGAGAATGGCCGGCGCCGTGAGATGAACCATGCGGCGGCTCTTATGCGCGATCCGCAAGGGAAGGCTGACGTCCTGCACGAAAACCCGCTCGTCGCAGCCGTCCGCCGCCAATTCTCGTTTGCAAATGAATCGCGGGCAGACGAGTCGCGACGAAACGAACGCCCAGAGCGCATCGTCATGGGCCGTGATTTTCGCGCCTTTTGTCGGCGGCGGCCGCGTTGCGCGGAACGCCGCCTTGCCGCCGTAAACGAAATCCGCGTCGCATGCCTCGGCCGCGCCCAACATCATTTTCGCTGCGCCGGGCGCGACCATGTCGTCGGAATCGATGAAGAAGATCCACTCTCCCAGCGCGTTGCGAATGCCGACATTGGTTGCGACGGAGGGCCCGCAATTCTCCGCCAGCCGGATGCTGCGCGTCGCATGGCCCGCCCCTTCCAGCCGCGCGCAGGCGATGCGCACCTGCGCCCATGACTCATCGGTGGAGCAATCGTCCACGAAGACGATCTGCGCGCGGCCGGCGTCCTGCGCCAGTATGCTGTCGGCGAGATCGCCGATCCACGGGCTCTTGTTGAAGACGGTGACGACGTAGGTGAGACGGATCGGCGGCATGGCGGGTCGAGGGCGCTGACGGGACCTTGGCAGCTTATCGCCTAACGTGAGCTTGTCTATAAAAAGGGGGCCGCGCGTCGTCTTGCGCGGCGGTCGCGGCCCCCAGGACCGGCTGCGGGGCTTGCAGCCGTGAAGCTCATCCTGCGGGCGCGGCGCTTAAGGGCGCGCTGCGCGAAAGCGCGCGCCCGCGTTAACGCCGCCTAACCTTGAGCAATTATGGCGATGCTTGCGCGCGCCCCGATTTTCATGGGCGCGGCTATGGAATTAACGCCGCGTTAAGCATGCGCGCGCACCGTCGCGGGGTCGTCATCAGGTGAGCGGATCCCATGGAACCTTCTGAAAATAATGAAATAAAGTCAGGCGCGGCCAAGGCCGGCTCGTCCCTTCTCGTGCTTGAGGCGAAGGCTGCCGGCGCCGGGGCGAAGGCGGGCGCGGGCGCGGGGGGGCGCGCGCGCCTCAACTCGCCGGGCGCGGCGCAGGCGCGCCAGTTCGCGGCCATGGTTGGCGCCATCGCGCTGTCGCTGGGGGTGGGCTGGTTCGTCGGCGGGCAGACGGCCGCGCTCTCGCAGGCGCGCGCGCAGCGGGCGGCCTTCGATGCGGTTTTCGTGTCGGAGATGAACCGGCACGCGCAGGGTCTGGCCGCGCTCGACCAGCGGCTCGCGCTGGCGGAGGCGCAGCGTCCCCCGTCCAATGCGGCGGAGACGACGCGCGCTCTCGACGCGCTCGCCCGACGGTTTGACGAGGCGGGCCGCGCGCAAGCGGCGGCGGCGTCGCTGGCCGATGCGCAGCTGGAGCGGCTGGAGGCGGACCTCGCCCTGCGGCTCGACCGGATGGAGAAACAGGCGTCGGCGTCCAAGTCCGCGCCAACGCCCGCCGCAGCGGCGACCCCCGCGCAGGCCGTGACCGTTCAAGCGGCCACGCAAGCGGCCACGCAACCTCCCGCGCCGAAACCGGCCGACCGCACGATCGTGGAGAAGGCGGGCGAGCGGGCGGGCGAGAAGCCGCTGCGCGCCTATGTGCTGCGCGAGGTCTTTCGCGGCGGCGCTCTGGTGGAAGGCCGGCGCGGATTGGTGGAGGCCGTGCCCGGCGTGGAGCTGCCGGGGGCAGGGCGCGTGCGCAGCGTGGAGCGGCGCGACGGCCGCTGGGTCGTCGTCACCACAGCCGGCGTGATCGACGGCGAGTGAACGCGCAAGCGAACGAGCAAGCGAACGCTTAAGCGAACGCGCAAGCGGGTCAGGCGGCGTGGGGCGCGCCTTGCGGCGCCTCATCCGCATGGGTCTGCGGCTCGCCCGCCGGCAGACGGCAGAGCATGTCGATGAGCGCGCGGTCGTGCAGCAGAACCATGCGCTCGCCCGGCTGAAGCCAAGAGGCCGCCTCGCGGGCCGTGCGCGCATCGATCAGCTTGGCTTCCGCCAGCGCGCGGTCGGGCGCGATCTCGCCGCGCTTGCGCACGATGGCGGGCGGCAGCAGCGCCTCGTGGACGGCGCGCAAATGCGCGTCGTCGCGGATGGCGATGAGCGGATCCTCCATGCGGGTGGCGGGCGCGAGTTCGGCGGCGATCTGCTCCGCGCGCACCGCCACGCGCGGGCGCTCGCCTTCTTCGGGCGTCACGAGCAGGCCCATGCGCCGCAGCGCAAGGCCGACCGACAATTCGCCGCTGAGCGCGGACAGGAAAATCGCCAGCAGAAGGCCCGCGATGGTGGGCGACATCCATGCGACGAGCGAGGTGGAGATCATCAACCCCGTGACGAGGGTGAGAACGCCCAGCGCCACATGGCTCCAATGGCGGCGCACGATGTCGCGCAGCGGGATCGAGCCGTCGTCGCGCCGCTGCGGCGTCCAGCCGGTGTCGCGGCCGAGCAGGATCTGCATGACCGAGCCGGTCTGGATCACCATCATGATCGGCGCGATGAGCGCGGCGAAGACGACCTCCACCAGCGCCGAGCCGATGAGGCCCGCCGCCCCGCCGCAGGCGCGGCGCGTGGGCGCGCGGAAAATCGCATAGATGAGGCCCATGAGTTTGGGCGCGAGCAGAACCGCCATGGTGACGGCGAATAATTGCAGCGCGCGCTCGTAATCGAAGCGCGGCCAATCGGGAAAAAGCGCGAATTCATGCGTGAAATATTCGGGCCGGATATAGGCCGATTGCACCACGAGCACCATGCCCACGATGAGGCTCGCCATCCAGATCGGCGACGAGAGATAGCTCATCACGCCGGTGGCCAGATGCTGGCGGCTGGAGAGTCTCAGGCCCCGCGCGCCGATGACGCGCAGATGTTGCAGATTGCCCTGGCACCAGCGCCGGTCGCGCGCGGCCACGTCGATCAGCGAGGGCGGGCTTTCCTCGTAACTGCCGCGCAGCGTCGGCAGCATATAGACCGAATAGCCCGCGCGCAGCATCAAGGCCGCCTCCACGAAATCGTGGCTGAGGATATGGCCGCCGAAGGGCGGGCGCCCGCGCAGATGCGGCAGGCCGCAGGCTTGCGCGAAGGCTTTTGTGCGGATGATGGCGTTGTGGCCCCAATAATTGCCGCTGCGTCCGGACCAGACCGCAAGCCCCGCCGCGATCACGAGTCCATAGATGCGCGCGGCGAATTGCTGGAGGCGCGCGAAAAACGTGTTGCGGTTGATGATGAGCGGCAGGGTCTGGATGATGCCGGCGTCCGGGTCGGCCTCCATCGTCGCCGCCAGCTGCAGCACGCATTCGCCGGTCATCAGGCTGTCGGCGTCGAGCACGAGCATATAGTCATAGGCGCCGCCCCAGCGCGTCACGAAATCGTCGATATTGCCCGCCTTGCGGGCCACGTTCTTGGGCCGGTGGCGGTAGTAGAGGCGCGCGTCGGGCGGCAGGCTCTCCTTCAACGCGACGAAAGCGCGCTCCTCGGCGATCCACACATCGGGATTGGTGCTGTCGGAGAGGAAGAAGTAATCGAATTGCGCGCGGTTCGCGCTGTCCTCGATCTCTTCGCGCAAGGCCGCCATCGCGGCGAAGACGCGCGCGGGCGCCTCGTTGTAAATGGGCATCACCACCGCGACGCGGCCCTTCAGCGGGGGGAGCGGCGCGCGTTCGCGCTGCGCGGTCAACAGCGACACGAAGCCCACGATGGCGCTTGTGAAGGCGAGCGCGATCCAGGAGAAATTGACGACGAAGAGCACGAGCAGCGCCCATTTGAGCGGCGTGATCGGCCCCACATTGACGACGCCGTACATTTCGAGCGCGCCATAAAGCGTCAGCGCGCTCGCGCCTCCGAATGTGAAGAGGCGCGCGATACGCGTGCGCAGGGCGTGGGGATCGGGCGCGCGCGCGCGCACGCGGCTGGCGTCGAACGCGGTGAAGGATTGCACGGGCATGTCGAGGCGCGCTTCGGGCGGGGTGCGGAAGGCGGCGGCGCGGTCTGCGTGCGGATTGGCGGCGTTGTCGCCTGCGGGTGCGTTGGTCGTCACGGCGTCCATCTGTAGAGCCAGGTCTCGCTGATCTGTTTGCCGGCCGCCTCAAGGATCAGCCGCAATTCCACGTTCGGGTCGGCGCCGGCTTCCACGTCGAAAGTGACGCGCGCCGATTTCTGCTCGCGCACGACCACGCAACGCAGATTGGCGATCTGCGCGTTGGAGGCGTGCGCGCGCGGCGCGACATCGGGAACGCCGGCGGCGTCGGCCAGCATGTCGCCGGTGAATTCCACGAGGAAGCGGCGACGGCGCGCATTGGCGGCGGCGCCGGGCGGGCGGCCGCTGCGCGACAGGGCGGCCACGGCCAGCGGCGGGCGCTCGGCGGGCGTCCATGTCCAGAACTGGCGATAGGCGAAGGAATGTTCCGCATTCGCGGCAAGGCCGGTGCGCGGGCGCCAATAGGTGACGATATTCTGGTTCACCTGCGATTCCGCGGGGATTTCGAGCAGCGTCACATGGCCCGGCCCCCAATCGCCGATGGGCTGCGTCCAGACGGTGGGGCGCGCCTCCCAATGGGAATCGTCGTCGCGGAAATGCGCGAAATCGCGGTCGCGCTGCACGAGGCCGAAGCCGCGCGGATTGTCGTCGACGAAGGCGGAGGCCTGGATCGTCGCGCGATTGGCGACGGGGCGCCAGATCCATTCGCCATTGCCCGACAGCATCTGCACGCCCGCTACGTCATAGACATTGGGGCGCACGTCGTCGCCGCGCCGGCGCTCGATGGGGCCGAAGAGATAGGTGCCCTGCACGGTGGCAAGGCCGATGTGGTCGATGGCCGCGCGCGTGAAAAGCGTGCCCTCCGTGTCCACGATGGTCGCGTCGCCCGGCCGCAGCGTGAAGCGAAAGGCGCCCGTGACGCTCTCGGAATCGAGCAGCGCGTGAATGACGACCGCATTGGCCGCCAGCACCGGCCGCTCGATCCAGACGGCGGCGATATAGGGGAATTCTTCGCTCTTGTTGAGATCGACGGGCCGGATCGCCAGCGCGCGCGCGGCGGCGCCGAAGGGCTGGTTGCGCGCGCCGGTCTGGAAATAGCCGGCGCCCTGAAACAGCATCACTTCGCGCAAGTCGCCGCTTGGCAGGCGCTGCATCAGGCGAAAGCCCGCGAAACCCGCGTCGCGCTTGTCGGAAGGGGCGGGCGCCTTGCCGAAATCGAATTCGGTGGAATCGTAGGACAGCCGGCGCACCAGCCCGTCCTCGACGACATTGATCTGCAGATTGTTCGTGAAGATGAAGCCGCGATGGGTGGGCTCCAGCGAAAAGCCGAATTGCTGCGCGTCCCAGATTTTCGCGGCGGGCTTGCGGCGGATCGAGGAATATTGCTCGAAATTGGCGCCGGCCAGCGCCTCTGACAAGTCATGCGCAGGCTTGCGCCAGGGCTGGCGGGAGAGCGCGCGCGCGGCCTCCTGCACTTGCGCGGGATCGAAGCGCG
>CAIXDD010000241.1 GCA_903918155.1 uncultured Hyphomicrobiales bacterium | reverse complement strand
TGGGTTCGTCTTCGCCAACTTCGGTCCTGCCGCGCCTACATTTGTAATGATAACATCAAGACAGGCGCGCCGCTATGGCTTTTATTGGGCGAACGGACGCGACTTTAAGGGGGCGCGCTTCGGGTCCGCGTCGGGGCGCGGGACCAAGGATAGCGCCGAGAATATAGCCAAGCCTAGGGGCCAAGCCTAGGGGTCAGGCATAGGGCCCAGAACGGCGCCTTGAATGGCGCCGTGACTCGGTCCGCTGACTCAGTCGGAGATCACGGCCGACGATCCGCGCCTTGGCGGGACGGCGCAGCGGAGGACGGTCGAACCTGCGCAGCTTTGAACCTCACGCGCTTGCGCCGCAAGCCGCGCGCATAGCGCCCGACCATCCGCGGCGGCGCTGCGCCAAAGCCGGCAGCAGCTTGAGCCGCCGACGTTTGGGCCGCGCCGGGCGAGACCCGGCATCTCATTGGAAACAAGAAGGGAAGCGCCTCGGCGCACGGATCGGCTACCCCCTCGCATCCATGGGAATGATTCGCATAAGGAACATTATGGAACTAAAAGATGGAGCGGCGCAGGGCCGTCGGCGCGCTCGGGTTCCCGGCGTCGCAGCCGGTCGCGACGCGCCCTCACGCGTGTCTCGAAGGCTGTTCCATCGGCTGGCGCAAAGGCTCTTGCTGCAAGGATCCGCGGTTCGTCTCGGCCGCCGAAACCCTTGGGCGGCCGCGCGCCTTGCGCGCCGTTCAGAACGTCAACTCCATGCCGTCATAGGCCGGCGTGACGCCCGGCGGCAGCTCGCTCCTGAGCCGCTCGTAATCGAGGTCCGTGTGCAGGTTCGTCAGCACGGCGCGGCGCGGCTTCATGCGCGCGATCCAGTCCAGCGCCTCGGACAGGCTGAAATGGCTGGGATGGCGCGTATAGCGCAGCGCGTCGATGATCCACAGGTCGAGCCCTTCGAGGAAGCCTTCGCTCTCCGGCGGCACGCCGATCACGTCGGGCGTATAGGCCATGTCGCCGAAGCGGAAGCCCAGCGCGTCCATATCCCCGTGGTTGAGGCGGAACGGGATCGCCTCCAGCTCGCCGCCCGGCCCCTCGACCCGCGCGGGCGCGCCGGGCGTCAGGCGGCGGTCGACCAGAAGCGGCGGATATTGGCTGCCCGGCGGGGTCTCGAACACATAGCCGAAGCGCGCGCGCAGGGCCTGCGCCGTCGGCTCGTCCATGTGGAGGTCGATGCGCCGCTTCATCTTGATGACGAGCGGGCGCACGTCGTCGATGCCATGCGTATGGTCGGCGTGGGAATGGGTCACGAGAACCGCGTCGAGCCGGCTGGTCTGCGCGTCCAGCAATTGCTCGCGCAGGTCGGGCGAAGCGTCCACCAGCACGCTCGTGCGCCCGCCGTCGTCGCCCACGCGCTCCACCAGAATCGAGCAGCGCCGACGCCGATTGCGCGGGTTCGCCGGGTCGCAGGAACCCCAGTCGCCGCCTACGCGCGGCACGCCGCCGGAGGAGCCGCAACCAAGGATGACGACCCGGTGGCTCATTCAACCCCCTTCGGCATTTTATCGAATATTCGCAAAGCGTTGGCGGTTGTCTTTGAAGCTATTTCTTCAGGCGTGAGCCCTTTGATCGCGCCGAGGATCTTGTTCGTCTCGGCGACATAGGCGGGCTGGTTCGGCTTGCCGCGATGGGGCATGGGCGCCAGAAACGGCGCATCCGTCTCCACCAGAACGCGGTCGATGGGCATGTCGGCGGCGATCTCCCGCAAGGCCTGCGAATTCTTGAACGTCAGCACGCCCGAGAAGGAGACATAGAGCCCCAGTTCGATGGCGGTCTGCGCCAGCTCCCGCGAACTGGTGAAGCAATGGAGCAGGGCGTTGAACCTCCCCTTCCCCATTTCATCGCGCAGGATGACGGCCATGTCCTCGTCGGCCTCGCGCGAATGGATGACGAGCGGCAGGCCGGTTTCGCGGGCGGCGGCGATATGGGCGCGGAAGACTTTCGCCGCCACGTCGCGCGGGCTCTTGTCGTAATGATAATCGAGCCCGGCCTCGCCGATGCCGATGCAGCGCGGGTGCGAGGCCAGCGCCTTGAGGTCCGCGACGCTGACGTCGGGCTCTTCATGGGCCTGATGGGGATGGGTGCCCACCGTGAACCACACATTGGCGTTCTGCTCTGCCAGAGCCTGATAGACCTCGTATTTCTTCACCCGCGTCGAAATCGTGATCATGCGGCCCACGCCGGCGGCGCGGGCGCGCTCCATCTCGCCGCCCATGTCGGCGGCGATCTCGGGAAAATCGAGGTGGCAATGGGTGTCGATGAGCATCAGTCGCGACCCGGGGCGGCGGCGGCGCCCTCCTCCGCCTCGACATAACGCGGGAAGATCGGGGCGGGCGCCGGCAGCGGCGTTCCGCCTGCGAGCTTGCCCGCCTCGCCCGCGTCCGAGAAGGCGCGCCGCTCGGGCGGCGTTCCCACGAGGTCGAGCAGCTTGCCGGCGGCGGCGGGAATGACGGGCTGCGCCATGATGGCGACGTTGCGCAACGTCTCCGCCGTGACCCACAGGATGGTTCCCATCCGCTCGGGATCGGTCTTGCGCTTCGCCCAGGTCTCCTCGCCGGCGAAATAGCGGTTGGCGTCGCCTACCACGCGCCAGATCTCGGCCAGCATGGAATGGAGGGCGAATTCCTTCATCGCGCCGCGGGCCTTGTCGGCCAGCCCCCAGGCGGAGTCGAGGATTGCGGCGTCGGCCTCGGACAGAGGGCCCGGCGCGGGCGCCCTGCCCTCGCAATTCTTGGCGATCATCGACAGCGAGCGCTGCGCCAGATTGCCCAGATCATTGGCGAGGTCGGCGTTGATGCGGTTGACGATGGCCTCGTGCGAATAATTGCCGTCCTGGCCGAAGGGCACTTCGCGCAGGAAGAAATAGCGCAATTGATCCACGCCGTAATGCCCCGCCAGCGTGAACGGATCGATCACGTTGCCGACCGATTTCGACATTTTCTCGCCGCGGTTGAACAAGAACCCATGCACCACGATCTGGCGCGGCAGCGGCAGGCCGGCCGACATGAGGAAGGCGGGCCAGAAGATCGAATGGAAGCGGGTGATGTCCTTGCCGATCACATGGGCGTCGGCGGGCCAATACGGCCATTTCTCCGAAGTCTCATCGGGATATCCGCAGGCGGTGATGTAATTCGTGAGCGCGTCCACCCAGACATACATCACATGCTTGTCGTCGCCGGGCACCGGCACGCCCCAATTGAACGTCGTGCGGCTGATCGACAGGTCCTGCAGCCCGCGCTTCACGAAGGCGACGATCTCGTTGCGGTATTTGTCGGGCGTGACGAATTCGGGATGGGCCTCGTAGAGGGCGAGCAGGCGCTCGGCATAGGCGGAGAGGCGGAAGAAATAGCTTTCCTCCTCCACCCATTCCACCGGCGTGCCATTGGGGGAATTCTTCGATCCGTTCGGGCCTTCGGTGAGTTCGTTCGCGTCGAAATAGGCTTCCTCGCGCACCGAGTACCAGCCCGAATATTTCGCAAGATAGATGTCGCCGCGCTCCTGCATCTTGCGCCAGATCGCCTGCGAGGCGGCGTAATGGCGCGGCTCGGTCGTGCGCACCACGCTGTCGGCGCGCGCGTCCAGCGCATCGCCCATGGCGGCGAACTGGGCGGCCGTGCGGTCGGCGAGCGCCTGCGGCGTCAGGCCTTCGCGCGCCGCCGTCTGCTGCATCTTCAGGCCGTGCTCGTCCATGCCCGTGCCGAAGAAGACGCGCTTGCCGTCCAGCCGATGGAAGCGGGCGATGGCGTCGGCGGCGATGCGCTCATAGGCATGGCCGATGTGCGGGGCGCCATTGGCGTAAGGGATGGCGGTGGTGATGAAATAGGTCGAGCGCGCAGCCATGTCATTCCTGATCGGAGCCCGCCGCACGGGACGGGCGGTCCTGATGTGTCACATCCGCGACGCGCGCACCGCGTCCGACAGGTCCGAGAAGATCGACAGGACGAGGGGCCGGCGGTCGAGATTGAGCGCCTGGGTTTCGCGCGCCGAGGCCGCGATCTTCTCCCATACCTGCGCAAGCGGCGCAAGGCGCTGGACCGCCCCCGGCTCCTGCGCGCGCTCGCGCACGCTGCGGCCCAGCCAGTCGAAAACGCCGGCGAGCAGCGTCTCGAACGCCTCCTGCCCGTCGCGCCCATAGGAGGCGTCGGCGAGCGCCATCACCCGGCGGACGTTCATGTCGGGCAGGCGGGCCAGCTCCGCCTCCGTGCGCTCGGCCATGCCGAGAGCCCCTTGCGCCAGCAGGCGCATGGCGTCGCCCACGGAGCCGCCCGCCCGTTGGGCCGCGCGCAGCAGGTCGTCCTGCGCATGATCGGCCCAGTCCTCGCCCTGTGCGCGGATGGCCTGCGCCGCAGCCTCCGCCGTGAGCGGATGCAGCGTGAGGCGCCGGCAGCGCGAGCGGATCGTCGGCAGCACGCGCGCGGGCCGATGGGCGATGATGAAGAAGAGCGAGCGCGGCGGCGGCTCCTCGATCATTTTCAGCAAGGCGTTGGCGCCGGCCGTATTGAGATCGTCCGCGCTGTCCACGACGGCGACCCGCCAGCCCCCCGCCCCGGCGGCGTGATGGAACATGCCCAGCGTCTTGCGCACGTCGTCGACGCGGATCTCCGTGTAATGTTTCTTGGTCTTCGCGTCCCATTCGCGGCGCAGGCAGGCGACGTCGGGATGGGCGCGCGCGACGATGCGCCGGGCCGCCGGCTCCTCTTCGGAGGTGAACAGATCATGGGCGCGCGCGACCGCCGGCAGGCGCGGATCGGGCCGCGCGAGCACGAAGCGCGCGGCGCGCCAGGCGAAGGTCGCCTTGCCGATCCCCTCGCGTCCGCCGATGAGCCAGGCCTGCGGCATGCGCCCCTGCCGGAACGCCTCCAGAAACTCGGCCTCCGCGACTTCATGGCCGAACAAGGCGGTGTTGGCGCGCGGATGCAGCGCGCCGTCCAGCGCGTCGCTGTCGGGCGGCAGGTCATCGGCGGAGGCGGCGGCGCGCGGGCTCATGCGTCGGCCTTTCGGGGCTGGCTTT
>CAIXDD010000240.1 GCA_903918155.1 uncultured Hyphomicrobiales bacterium | reverse complement strand
CGGCCGGTTCGCCCACGACCACAACGAGGATTCGATTGCAAGCTTGCACGAATTCCAAAACATTGTCGTCAATGCCGGCCGCCGTATCCACGACGAGATAATCGCACTCGTCTTCGAGTTCGCGAAACGAGCGGATGATGGACGATCGCTTCTCCGCAGAGAGATTGGTCAATTCCAAGAGGCCGCTGCCGCCGGATATCAGCCTGACACCGAGCGGTCCGCTGACGGTGACGTCGGAAATCGCCTTCTTGTCGGCGACGACTTCCGCCAGCGTTTGGGCCGGTTGCACGCCCATCACGATATGGGCGTTCGAAAGCGCCACATCCGCGTCGAATAAGGTGACCTTCTTTCCTGCCTTTTGCAGGGCGAGCGCAAGGTTCACTGAGATATTCGTCTTCCCGACGCCGCCCTTTCCGCTAGTGACGGCGATGGCGTTCCTGAACTTCACTGTCTCGCCCATCACGCCGCTTGCTCCTTACGTGTTCCCGGGAGACTGCAGCGGATCAATTCCTCCATGGAGGGCGCGTCCGCGAATTCCAAACCTTTCATGAGATGGGAATCGGAGGCGATGTAAGTGATCGGCGCGCGGCGCATGCACAATTGACTGATCGCCGACAGGCTCATGCGCGCTTCGTTGAGCTTGGTGAGCGCAATGGCGTCGATCTCGGGATATGTCTCGAACATCTGGGTGATCGCCTCACTGGAAAGAGTGGAGGCGACGACGCCGATCCGCGTGATGGGAGCCAGATCGGCGGATTGATCGTTCAGCTCGCGCATCAGCTCTTCGCAATCGGCGCCTCCGCTGGGCATGTCGATCAGCATGGTGAGCTGGCTTTCCTGGCTGCGAACGAAGCCAGACAAAGCGCGCACTTTCTCGATGTCAACGACAGGTACGTCGAGAATGCGCCCGTAAGCCTGCAATTGTTCGCTTGCAGCGAGGCGCCGCGTGTCCGCATTGACGAAGGCGATACGGGACTCGGGATCTTGCACCCGCATCCGCGCTGCAAGTTGTGCAAGCAATGTGGTCTTGCCGGAGCCTGAAGGTCCGAGCGCGACAACGATCTGTTGCCCGCCCAGAATTTCGGGCGGCTCTTTGTGCACGAGGCGGGACGCAAGAAAGGCGGCGAAATTCTTGTCCGACCTAGGCCCTTCAAAAGCATTGGCCTGCGCGAGGAAAAGCGAGATGAGCGCAGGAGAGGCGCCTGCAGCGGTCAGCCCGTTGGCCATCAATTCAGAGCCGAGCATCGCCTTGATCTCGGCAAGGGAGTTTTCGACGGCCTTCAGGCGCGTATCGTCTTGCGGTTTCACCGGCGGCTTGGGCGCATCAGGCTTGCGCGGCTTGATCTCGCTCGCCTTGCGGGCGTCGTCGAGAAGCGCGGTGAATTCGGCGATGCGGCTTGGCGCATGGCGGTTCTTGGCTGCGTCGCGCTCCTCGGCGAGATGGGCGGCGAAATCCCCCGGCGGCGCGGCGACGATTTCAATGCCGGCCGCGGTTTGGCGCGTGGAGATGATGCGCGCGTCTGCGCCCAACTCTCGGGTGATCTTCGCCATCGCAGCGACGCTGTCCTCAGCGATCACTTTCACATGATTCTGCATGGTTCAGGTCCTAGCCTTCCGAGCCGCCGATGACGGCCAAAACATTGATGCGTTTAGTTTCGGGAACTTCCTTGTAGCTCAGCACAAGCGCGTCTGGCGCAGCCTGCCGCACAAGGACCGATAGATCTCTCCGCAAGGGCGGTGAGGTTATGACGACGAGCGTCTTGTCCTTGTCGGCGAGCGCGCGCGCCTGATCCTGAAAAGACTCAAGAAGTTTGCGTCCAAGGCCGGGTTCGATGACGCCGGCTTCACGGCCGCCCGCGCGGGCGTTCTGCAGGATCACCTGTTCAAGGCCGGGATCGAGGGTGACGACGGACAACGGCTCCTTGGGGCCGCAGACGCGCTGGACGATGATGGGAGCAAGCGCGATGCGGGCGGTGTCCACCAGCTCTTCGAGCTCCTTGCTCTTTGCGCCTGCGAGGGATTCGAGAATCCGCCGGAAATCGGATATCGAGATTTGTTCAGCCACCAGATGTTTGAGAACCTGGGTCAGCATGCCCAACGGCACGAGTTTGGGAACGACGCCAGAGACGAGATTCGGCGAGGTTTTCGCCACATGATCGAGCAGTTCCTGCACGTCGTCTTGCCCAAGCAGATCGGATGCGCTTTGACGAAGAAGCTGGTTCACCTGCGTCGCAATGACCGCGCTTGGATCGACGACCGTATATTTTGCTGCGACCGCACGCGCACGTTCGGCGGGATCGATCCACACGGCGTCAAGCCCGAAGCTAGGATCCTTCACGATCTCGCCTGGCAGCACGATATTGGCGCCTTCGCTCTGGATGGCGAGAAGTTTGCCCGGCGCGACCTGATCTTCAGCGACGATGACGCCGGCGACGGTCAGGCGATAGGCGTTGGGCGGCAGCGATAGATTGTCGCGTATGCGCAGGGATGGAATAATGAAGCCGAGATCTCTCGAGGCTT
>CAIXDD010000239.1 GCA_903918155.1 uncultured Hyphomicrobiales bacterium | reverse complement strand
TGCGGGACTTGCGGGACTTGCGCGTGGGGGACTTGCGCATAAGGGGGAACGGCTTGCGCGAACGATCCCTGCGGGGCGAGAGACCTTTGCGGCGCGAAAGATCCCTGCGGCGCGGGCGGCATTGGCGGAACGGCGGCGCTCTCGACGGTGGCCGGCGGCGGCTCGGGCGCGAAGGTCGGGCTGGCTACGGGCTGGCTCGCGACGGGCCGGCTCGCGACGGGCTCGCTTGATGCGCTCGGGTTTGGCGCGGCGAAGGCGGGATAGGCGGGCGCGGGCGCAAGAACGGGCGCATGAACAGGCGCGGGCGCGGGAATGGACGCAGGCGCAGGCGTAAGGTTAGGCGCCGGGACAGGCGACGTCGCGGCGGCGGGCGGAGAAGACGAGACGGGCGACGCATCGGCGGCGGGCTCGCCCGCTCCCGCAGACATGGCCTGATCGTCGGCGATGATGCGCCGGATCGACGCCAAAATCTCTTCCATGGACGGATCGGGGGCCGGCTCAGGCGCGCGTTCGGACGACCGCTGATCCGCCGCATAGGTCTGGGGAGCCGGGGAAGGATAAGCGTTCATCGACTCCGATGCCCTGACATCTCGCGGACGCAATGCCCTACCAAACGAGGCCGGACGGCCAGAAATATCACGCGGGCCGGCGGCTTATGCGGCCGACTCGCGTCATGACCTTCACATTGAACGCACACGCCGGCAAGAGCAAGCGCGCGCGTGCGGACCTGTGGGAAACGCGCCGATCAGCGCCCGTCGGGCGTGCGCAGGCCGATCCACTTCCCCTTCACCTGATCGTAGTGAATGGTGGGATCGTAGGACGCCACATTGAGCCCGAGATTGCCCGCCGACAGGCGGCCCACCGAGCCCAGCAGCGTATAGGAGCCCACAACGCGGTCGCGCTGCGCGGTCACGAGATTGACGCGCGCGTTGAGCAGCGCCTGCTGCGCGTTCAAGACGTCGAGCGTCGTGCGCTGGCCCACGCGGGCCTCTTCGCGCACGCCGTTGAGCGCGATCTCCGCAGCGCGCACCTGCGCCTGCACCGCGTCGATGACGAGGCGCGAATTCTGCCAGAGGCCCCAGGCGGAAACCACCTGCGCGCGCACCTGTTCGCGCTGGAGATCGGCGATCAGGCGCGCCTGTCCCAATTGCTCCTTGGCCTGACGCACGAGCGCATAGACCGCCCCGCCCTCATAGATCGGCACGCTGAGCTGGCCGATGATGGAGGCGGTGTAGGCGTTGGCGCCGGGCGTGTTCGACAGGTCGTAGCGCTTGCTGACGTTGCCGGAGAGGCCGACGGTGGGATAGAGCTGCCCTTCCGCGAGCTTCACGGCGAGTTCGGCGGAATCCGCATTATGCAGCGCGGCCTGGATCGAGGGATGCTCGACCTGCGAGAGCGTGACGGCCTGATCCAGCGACCGCGGCGCAAGGCGCTCCAGCGGCTGGGCGGGCGCAAGGCTCTTGGGCTGTTCGCCGATGAACTGGCGATAGGCGGCGAGGCTGTTCTGCAGATTCGATTGCGCGACGAAGGCGTCGGAGCGGCCCTGCGCGAGCGCGGCTTCCGATTGCGCGACGTCGGTGCGCGTCACCTCGCCCACCGCGAAACGGTCGCGAACCTGCCGCAATTGCTCCTCAAGCACATCCACATTGTTGCGGCGCAGATTGAGGATCGCCGTGTCGCGCAGGACGTTCATGTAGGAGGCGGCGGCGTTGCCGAGCAGCGTCTGCTCGCTCAGGCGCATCGTCTCGCGCGATTGCATGATCTGCGATTCAGCCTGGCGCACGCCATTGGCGGTGCGGTTGCCGTTCCAGAGATTCTGGTTGAGCGTCACGCCCACGCCGCGCGGATTGGTGTTCACGCCCGCCGGACGCGCCGAGGTCTCGGCATATTGCGAGCCCGCGTCCGCAGTGGCGGTGACGGTGGGACGATAGCCCGACAGCGCGCGCGGCACGCTCTCGTCCACGGCGCGGGTGGCCGCGCGCTGGGCGTTCAATTCGGGGCTGAAGACATAGGCCTTGGCCAGGGCGCTGGAGATCGTCTCGGCCCGCGCGGCGCCCGGAGCGCCCAGCGACAGGAGCGCGCAAACCGCGCAAGACCCAAGCATGCCGCGAAGGGACAGGCGTTGCGGGAGGACGCTCGACCGGCTGACAGACTGCGCACCGAACACCAAGGCAGCACCTCTTCCCACAAGGTCTTGCGACCCGATACCTGACCCAAATCCGCGACCCGATCCTCGGGCCGAAGCCCTCTTCGCGCTCGCGTCGAAAGCTATGCCGGTCATACAACATTAAACACGTCGCGTCGACAGCGCCCGCGCCGCTGCGCAGCGAAATCCAGACAATAATGTCGGCTTCGCACAGGGATTCGGAATCAACCTAAACCGAGCCCGCACAACAGAAAAGCGTGGGCGCGACCGTAGGGCCGCATCCTGCGCGCGAATCAGGTCGGGTGCGACTTTTTCGCCTCAGAACGCGAAGCTGGGCTTGCGCCGGAAGGCCGGCAGGACGTCGGCCGGCGCCGCAAACAGCGGGCGCGAGCCGATCGCCGCGCCCGAACGCTCCCAGAGCGTCATCTGGCCGGAGGAGTCCCCGTTGCGCACCGCCAGCAGGCGGCCGCCGTCGGCGAGCTGGGCGAGCAGCGCCTCGGGCTCCTCCTCGACCGCGCCGCCGATCAGGATCACGTCGAACGGCCCCTCGCCCGGCAGGCCGGCGGCGAGATCGCCATAGGCCGCGCGCGCATTGGTCAGGCCAAGGCCGCGGAAGGCGAAATCGGCCTGGTCCACGAAGCCCCGGTCGTCGTCGAGCGCGATCGCCTCGTGCGCAAGGCGGCTCGCCAGACCGGCGCCATAGCCGCCCGCCCCGCCCACGTCGAGCACGCGGTCGCGCGGCGTGACATGGGCGAGCTGCAGGGCGCGCGCCAAAAACATCGGCGCGAGCAGCCGACGGCGCGTCTGGCCGCCGCGCACGATGAGATGGGCGTCGCTATAGACGAGCGAATCCACATGGCCGCTCACGAAAGGTTCGCGCGGAACGGCGAGGACGGCGGACAGGACGTCGGCGTCGGTCACGTCGAACGTGCGCAATTGCCGGTCCACCATCGTCTGGCGCAGATCCTGCGAACGCGGGGAGGTCATGTAGTCGGAGGGATGGGCCATGGGAATCGTCCGTAACGGCCGCAGCGGACGCGGCGCCGGGAGCTTATAGGCCGCCCGCCCCCGCCCTGTCCACGCATCCGAAGGTCACGGACGCCGCCCCTCTCACGCGCGGGTCTCCTTGAGCCGCTTGTTGCACAAGCTCCAATAGCCGCCGCCCTTCTGGAACCAGCGCAGGCCCGCATTGCCGCCCGTGGCCTTATTGGC
>CAIXDD010000238.1 GCA_903918155.1 uncultured Hyphomicrobiales bacterium | reverse complement strand
GTCGGAGGAAGGCCCCCAGCGCGGCTCGAAGGCGGTGTGCGTTCGCACCTGCGACGGCGGCTTCTTCCCCGTGAGCTATTCGGCCGGGTCCAACGCGCCGGGCCAGCTCGCGGATTTGTGCCGCGCGCAATGCCCCAATGCGGAAACGCGCGTCTACACCTACAATCCCGCCCGCGACATCATCGACGCGGTGAGCATCGACGGCGAGTCCTACACGTCCCATCCCAATGCGCTGCGCTATCGGCGCACCTATGACAAGGCGTGCACCTGTCGGCCGCCGGACATGTCATGGGCGGAGGCGCTCGCGGGGGCGGAGAAGATGATCGGGCGCGACCGCCGCGACGTGATCGTCACGCCCGAACGGGCCGAGGAATTGTCGCGTCCGCGCAATCTGCGCGCCGGCGAGCCGCAGCAAAACCGCAGCGCCGCCCCGCCGACCCAACAGCGCGCGGCGCCCGGCCAGCCGCAAACCGCGCGGCCGCAGCAGCAACATCCACAGCAGCAGCAGCAACAGCCCGCCGCGCAAGGCCAGCGGCAGCGCCCCGCCTTGCGCGAGGCCGACGCCGCCGGCGCGCCGATGATCCGCCCGCGCGTAGACTGACCCGCAGCGCGCGGGCCTTTCGAAATCAGACGGTGAGCCGCGCCATCGCGCGCGCGCGGCCGATGAGCGGCAGAAGCGCGGCGAGTTCCGGCCCGCTGTCGCGCCCCGTCAGCGCAAGCCGCAGCGGATGGAACAGCGCGCGCCCCTTCGCGCCCGTCGCGGCCTTCACCGCCTCCGTCCACGTTTTCCAGGTCGCGGCGTCCCACGGCTCGGGCGGCAGGACCGCTGCGGCCGCGCGCAGGAACGCGGCGTCCTCGACGACGCCGGAGACCTCGCCGAAAGCGATCGCGCGCCAGTCCCTCACGTCTTCGAGCCGCGCCAGATTGGGCCGCACGGCGAGCCAGAATTCCTCCGCCTGCGGGCCCGCGACGTCCAGCGCCGCAAGCCGCTCGCGCACATGCGCGAAGGGCAGCGCATGCAAGGTGCGCGCGCTCAGCGCGGCCAGC
Organism: uncultured Hyphomicrobiales bacterium; assembly: GCA_903918155.1. Taxonomy (GTDB): domain Bacteria; phylum Pseudomonadota; class Alphaproteobacteria; order Rhizobiales; family Beijerinckiaceae; genus Terripilifer. Next base: position 5,104 of record CAIXDD010000238.1, on the reverse strand, counting down.
TCCGCCTCGTCGAATTTCGCGGCGTGATGGGAGGCGTGCGAGACGTCGGCGATGTCGGCCAGCTCAAGGAGCGAGGCCACAGGCTGCACATTGTCCGACGATCCCGTGAGCACGGCGAGCGCGGCCGTCGCCAGCGCCTCCATGCCCGCCTCGCGCAAGCCCGCCAGCGACAGCGAGCCCGAACGTTTGGAAAGCCCCTCGCCCGATGCGGCGGCGAGCAGATTGTGATGGGCGAAATCCGGCGCGCGGCCCTGCGGCGACAAGGCGCGGAACATTTGAATCTGCACCGCCGTATTGGTGACGTGATCCTCGCCGCGGATGACATGCGTCACGCCGAGATCGACGTCGTCCACCACCGAGGGCAGCGTGTAGAGATAGGCGCCGTCCTCGCGCACCATCACCGGATCGGACAGCGAGGCGCAATCGATGCGCGAGGGACCGCGGGCCAGATCGTCCCATTCCACGATCTCCTGATCGAGGCGGAAACGCCAATGCGGCTTGCGGCCCTGCGCCTCCAGGTCGGCGCGCTCCTGCGCCGACAATTTCAGGCCCGCGCGGTCATAGACGGGCGGCAGGCCGCGCGCGATGAGGCGCTTGCGCTTGCGATCAAGCTCGTCCTGCGTTTCATAGCACGGATAGATGCGGCCCATGGCGCGCAGGCGCTCCATCGCCGCATCGTAGAGCGCGAAACGCTGCGACTGGCGCACGACGAGATCGGGCGCGATCCCAAGCCAGCGCAGGTCCGCCTCGATGGCGTGCGCATATTCCGCGCGCGACCGTTCGAGATCCGTGTCGTCGAAGCGCAGCACGAAACGCCCGCCCCGCTTCCGGGCGAAGAGATAATTGAACAAAGCCGTGCGGGCGTTGCCGATATGGATGCGCCCCGTCGGCGAAGGCGCGAAGCGCACCACCGGGGGCGTGGATTGGGAAGCCTGCGTCATCTGCGTCATCATGGCCCCTGTCTAGCGCAAAGCGGGGTCTTCGTCAGCCGGGCGGAGTCCGCCATTGCGAATCGCCCGGATGGGCCTACATTCGAGGGATCGTCCACTCTATCGAAAGGAGGTGATCCAGTGTCTCATTGTCATTCGCCGCGCAATACAGGCATGGCCCTTGCGGCTCCGGGACCGCTGTCTCCTCGTGAGGCTTTCCGCCCCGCGTGAGCGGCGCGATACGGTTCCCCGCCTCCGCGCGGACAGGACAATGGAAGGGCCGCCCCCCAGGCGGCCCTTCTTTCGTTCGCGCTGGCCCCCTCACATCACGGTGAGGAGAAACAGCGGCAGCGCGACCACCGACATGACCGTGGAGATGACGACGATCCCCGCCACGTCCTGCGGGTCGTTGCCGTAGCGCACGGCGAACAGATAATTCAGCACCGCCGCCGGCATCGCGCTCTGGATGACGAGCACGCCGCGCGCCGTCCCCTCAAGGCCAAGCCCCCACGCCACGCCCCAGCCGATGGCGAAACCGCCCAGCAGACGCAGCGCCGCGAAAAAGGCGTTGCGCCCGAACGAGGCGACGCTGAGCGAGGCCAGCGCATGGCCCAGCGACAGGAGCATGAGGGGAACCGTGATCGCGCCCAGCAATTGCAGCGCGCGCTCGGCCATCAGCGGCAGGCGCGCGCCCGTGAGGATCAGCGCAAGCGACAGCGCGATGGCCCAGACCATCGGCATGCGCAGCACCTGCCGCAGGCTGATCGCGCCCGATTGCAGCGCCTGCCCCAGCGTGTAATTGCTCACGCTCGACACGGTGAAACAGGCGATGGCCAGCGACAGCCCGCGTTCGCCGAACGCGAACAGGCACAGCGGCAAGCCCATATTGCCGCCATTGGTCCAGACGAGCGAGGGCAGATAGGTGCGCGTCGGCAGGCCCATGCCGCGCACCAGAAGAAAGGACAAAGCCGCCGTGATCGACAGGACGAGCGCGCTCGCAAACCCCATCTCCGACAAGGAGGCGGCGGAGACGCCCGAGCGCACGAGCGTGTCGAGCACGAGACAGGGCGTCGACACGCCATTGACGATCAGCGCCACGAAGCCGGAATCGAACGCGCGCCCCGAACGCGCCCACGCATAGCCGACGAGGGCGATGATGAACACGGGCCCGACCACATCGAGCAGGATTGAGAAGACTTGTGCGATGGCCTGCACGCCGCGCCCCCGATTGCGAGCGAAGCGTTAGACCATCACCGGGGCGAGCGCCAGCTTCAGCGGCCGAAAATGTCGTGGCTGAATTCTTCGCAGCGATAGCCGACGAAACATTGCCGGTCGTCGCGCGTGGGCGCCCAGGCCGGCTTCGTCACTTCCGACGGCGTGCAGAAGCCGCGGCTGATCACGTAGCGGTCGTAGAGGCTCGGCCCCGTGCCGAGCACGATGGCGCCGGCGGCGCGCACGGTCGCTTGCGCCTGCGCGCAGGTCATCCCCCGCGTGTCAGGCCGGGCTTGCTGCGCGAGCGCGGGCGCGGCGCCGACACAGGCGAAAGCGACGAGAACGGCGGCGCGCGCGGCCGCGCTTCCAAAAGCTCCAGCGATCAAGCGACGCATCAGCGCACCTCCAGAAGATCGGGCGCGGATCAGCCTCGCCCGGGATGACAATGCGGACTCGTTATAGGGCGCTGGCCGCGCCGCATGGAAGGGGCGGCTCAGCTCGCGAAAGGATAGTCCACATAGCCCTTCTCGCCGCCGCCGTAGATCGTCGCCTTGTCGGCCTGCGCAAGGGCTGCGCCCGAGCGGAAGCGGCCGACCAGATCGGGATTGGCGATATAGGGCGCGCCATAGACGATGGCGTCGGCGCCGCCTGCGGCCAGCAGCGCCTCGCCTGATGCGCGGTCGAACCCTGCGCCGGCGAAATACAGGCCCTTGAAGCGCGGGCGCAAGGCGGCGTGCGTGTCATAGCCGCCCTGCTGCGCGCCGTGCAGATAGGCGATGGCGCGGGCGGAGAGCTGTTCGGCGACGTAAGGATAAACCGCTTCCGCGTCAGGATCGCGCACGTCGTTGAACTTGATGCGCGGCGACACCTTTAAGCCGACGCGGTCGCGGCCCACGGCCTGCGCCACCCGATCGACCGTCATCAGCAGGAAGCGCGCGCGGTTCTCCACCGAACCGCCGAAGGAATCCCTACGCTGGTTGATGCTCGCGTCGAGGAATTGATGGATGAGATAGCCCGAGGCCGCATGAATCTCCACGCCGTGGAATCCCGCCTCCAAAGCGCGGCGCGCGGCGGCGGCGAATTCGTCGGCGACGCCGGGGATTTCGTTCTCCGCCAGCGCGCGCGGCGTCACATGCGGCTTTTGTCCGCCGCTCGTCCATGTCACGCCGTCGATGGCGACGGCGGAGGGCGCGACGGGCTGCGCGCCGTCGGGCAGAAACTCAGGCATGGCGACGCGGCCCGTATGGAAAAGCTGCGCGAACATGCGTCCGCCCTTCGCGCGCACCGCGTCGGTCACGCGCCGCCAGGCGGCGACATGGGCGTCGTCGGCGAGGCCCGGCGTGCTCAGATAGCCCTTCGCCATGGGCGAGACGTAAATGGCTTCGGAGACGATCAGCCCGGCGTCGGCGCGCTGCGCGTAATAATCGGCCACCATTTGCGGAACCGATCCGTCCGGCAGCGCGCGCGAGCGCGTCATGGGCGCCATGACGATGCGGTTGGGCAGCGCAAGCTCGCCGACGCGCAGCGGATCGAAAAGGCCGGACATGTCGTCTCCTGATTTCATCGTCGTTCAGCTGCGGGCGAGCGCCTTCAGCGCGCTGCGGCCGGCATAGACCGCCTGCGAGCCCAGCTCTTCCTCGATGCGGATGAGCTGGTTGTATTTGGCCAGCCTGTCCGAGCGCGCAAGCGAGCCCGTCTTGATCTGGCCGCAATTGGTGGCCACCGCGAGATCGGCGATGGTGGCGTCTTCCGTTTCGCCCGAGCGATGCGACATCACGGCCGTGTAGCCGGCGCGATGGGCCATGTCGACGGCGGCGAGCGTCTCGGTGAGCGAGCCGATCTGGTTCACCTTCACGAGAATGGAATTGCCCACGCCATTGGCGACGCCCTGCGACAGGCGCTTCACATTGGTGACGAAGAGATCGTCGCCCACGAGCTGGCACTTGGCGCCGATCGCATTGGTCAGCTCCTTCCAGCCGGCCCAATCGTCCTCCGCCATGCCGTCTTCGATGGAGGCGATGGGATAATCTGCGACGAGCTTGGCGAGATAGGCGACCTGCTCGTCGATGGAGCGCGTCTTGCCCTCGCCCTCGTAATGATATTGGCCGTTCTTGAAGAATTCGGTCGAGGCGCAATCAAGCCCGAGGAACATGTCCTTGCCGGGCTCGAAACCGGCCTCCTTGATCGCCTTCATGCAGAAATCCAGCGCGGCCTCCGCGCTCGGCAGATTGGGCGCGAAGCCGCCCTCGTCGCCGACATTCGTATTGTGGCCCGCCTTCTTGAGGCCGCTCTTGAGCACCTGGAACACTTCCGCGCCCCAGCGCACCGCTTCCTTCAGGCTCGGCGCCCCGACGGGCATGATCATGAATTCCTGAAAGTCGATGGGATTGTCGGCATGGGCGCCGCCGTTGACGATGTTCATCATCGGCGTCGGCAGAACGCGCGCCTGCGTGCCGCCGACATAGCGATAGAGCGGCAGGCCGGAGGCTTCGGCGGCGGCCTTGGCCACCGCCATCGACACGCCGAGAATGGCGTTGGCGCCGAGTTTGGCCTTGTTGGGCGTGCCGTCGAGGGCGATCATCGTTTCGTCGATGGCCACCTGATCCTCGGCCTCTTCGCCGCACAGCGCGTCGGCGATGGCGGAATTCACCGCCTCAACCGCCTTCAGCACGCCCTTGCCGCCGAAGCGCGCCTTGTCGCCGTCGCGCAATTCCACGGCTTCATGCGCGCCCGTGGACGCGCCAGAAGGAACCGCCGCGCGGCCGAACGACCCGTCCTCCAGAACGACATCCACTTCCACGGTGGGATTGCCGCGGCTGTCGAGAATTTCGCGGGCGCTGATGTCTAGAATGGCGGTCATGGAGTCCTCCGGAAAAGCGATGCGCGCCTGTCTAGTCGAGGCGGCGGACGAACGAAAGGGGCCGGCGCTGGGCCGGCCCCTTCTTGCACAAGCTTTGCGGCCT
>CAIXDD010000237.1 GCA_903918155.1 uncultured Hyphomicrobiales bacterium | reverse complement strand
GGACGAGAAACACGTCCTGCCGCACCGGGCCGCGCGCCTTCACCCATGCGGCGAGTTCAGGCCCGTCGGCATGGCCGGAATAAAGATCGAGCGAGCGAATGCGCGCGCGCACGTCGATGTCGTCGCCCTGAATGCGCACGCGCGTCGCCCCGTCGAGCAGGATGCGCCCCAACGTGCCCTGCGCCTGAAAGCCCGCCATCAGCACCACGGCTTCCTCGCGCCACAGCCAATTGCGCAGCCGATGACGGATGCGGCCCGCCTCGCACATGCCGCTGGCGGCGATCACGATGTGGAAATCGCGCACATTGTCGAGCGCGCGGCTCTGCTCCGTGGTCTGCGTGAAATGCACATGGGGCGAGCGCAAGGCCGCCAGCAATCCCTCTCCGCCATCCAGCTCATGCGCATGTTTGGCGAAGGCCGCCGTCGCCTTCGTGGCCAGCGGCGAATCGATATAGATCGGCGCCTGCGGAATGGCGCGCGCGTTCATGAGCGCCACAAGATCGACGAGCAGCTCCTGCGTGCGCTCGACAGCGAAAGAGGGAATGAGCAAGGCGCCGCCGGGACGCGCAGCCCCCTTCACCTCCTGCGCCAGAAGCGCGCGCCGTTTCTCCGGGCTCGTCTCCTCGCGGTCGCGGTCGCCATAGGTGGATTCGCAGATGAGATAATCGACGCCGCTGGGGCCTTCCGGATCCCGCTGCAGCAATTTCGCCGCAGGCCCCACGTCGCCGGAAAACAGCAGCCGCATCGGCGCGCCGCCGTCGTCGGGCTGCGCCTCGATCTCCAGCGACGCCGAGCCCAGCAAATGTCCCGCGTTCCAGAAACGCCCCCGAAACCCAGCCGCCAGCGCGAACCACGCGCCATAGGCGGCGGGCCGAAACTGATCCATCGCGCGTTCCGCGTCCTGCGGCGTATAGATGGGCGTGATCTCGCCGCGCCGTCCGCGACGCTGGTTGCGGCGATTGAGCTGCTCGACCTCCACCTCATGAATATGGCCGGAATCGCGCAGCATGATAGCGCACAGGTCGAGGCTGGCCGGCGTCGCGAAAATCGGCCCCTTGAAGCCCGCCTTCACGAGTTTGGGCGCAAGCCCGCTATGGTCGATATGCGCATGGGTGAGCGCGAGCGCGTCGATCTTGCGCGCGTCCCAAGGGAAGTCGCGATAATTAAGCTCCTTCTCCGTCTTCGATCCCTGAAACATGCCGCAATCGACGAGCACGCGCGCCCGCGCGCTCTCCAGCAGGAAACACGATCCCGTGACCGCGCCTGCGGCGCCGTGAAAGCGAAGACGAATGGACATGCTGCCCCCTGAATGCGGCGCCGCCCGCGGGAGGCGGGCGGCGGGTCGTTGTTCAGAAGAGGTCCTTGGGCTGGCTGTCTTCGGCCGTGTCGGGATCGTACCAGAGCGGATCCATGCGGCTTACGGCGCCTTCCTTCGCAAGGGTCTCCTTGAACTCCGTCAGGAGATAAGGATCCTCCTCGTGATAGGGAATGGCGTCGCCGCCCTTCTTGATGTCGATGGCGCCGCGATCGGTGATCGCCTCGCCCGGCAATCCCGGCTTGCGCGCGCGCGAATTATTGGGCCCGAACCACGCCGACAGGCGCAGCGGATCCTTGCTCACGCCGAAATGCTGATGGAACCAATCGCCCGACATGGGCGCCGCCGTGACCATGCCGCCGAATTCGTAATCCTGCCGTTTCACGAATTCCGCCTTGCCGTTCTCCCACGGGCGCATGCCGAGCGCTTCGGGCCAGGTATAGGTGTAGCCCTTGCCCTTCAGGCAGATCAGCACGGCGGCGGAGGCGTGTTTATGCGCCTTGGAATACCGGCCCGTCTCATGCTGACCGACCCACAGATAGAAGCGATTGCCCGCCATCGCCGGCTCGATGCGCCGATAGCCGGGCGAGCGACGATTGTCGAGCGGCAGCTCGCAGCCGATGACGTCGGGCACGAAATTGGTCTTGCGCATCGCAAGGCCGCGCACGGGATCGGGCGCGATGTCCTCCTTCGCCTGAAAATAATCGGCGGCGCCGCTGTAGCGATCGGAGAAATTATACGCGCAATTGAAGATGAAATGCGGATTATCGACGAGGTTGAACATATTCGGCGCCGACGTGCCGCACAGGATGATCGCAGGCGCGTTCGTGGCGTTCACGAAGCGATGATAAGCGTTGAGCGGAATGGAGAAGAGCGAGCCCTTCTGCCATTCGAAGGTCTGCGGCTTGACCTGCCCTTCCTGCCACACGTCCGTAGACCCGCGCCCCTCGATGACGAGGACGACCTTTTCGTAAAGGTGGCGCTCGACATTGAGCGCGCCGCCGGGCGGCACTTCCACCACATACATGCCCCACAGGCCTTCCGTGCCGTAGAGCTGGATATAGGAGCCCTTGCCGCCGAGGCGTTTCCAGTCCGTCATCGGCAGGTCCTGCACGCGCTTCACGCCGATGCCGCGATAGACGGGGACGCCTTCGGCCTCCATGAACACGTCATAGGGCATGGCGGGGCGGCCGAACTTGCCGAAGCCCGCCTTCTGCTGCGCGTTCGGTTCGTGCCAATGGGATTGGGATTCGTCATGCGGCATGGGGCGCGCCTCCTCTTGCGTGGTCGGATCAGGAAAAACATTCGACGGCGCGCTGCGGCGCGGCTTGAATCCTCCCCCGGCGGACGGACTGCGCCGTCATCATCGCCACAATAACCCAACCCCGCCGCGGTTCAAGGCCGCAGGCGCAGCGTGCTCAATTGCGCACGTCCTGCAGGAACCAGGCGGTGGGCACTTCGTGGCCGAGCCCCTGCGCGCGCGCAAGCTCATAGACGCGGCCGGCGACCGCGAAGAATTGGGCGCCCTGCAGATTGCCCCGCTCCGACCAGGTGATCTGGTTCGCGCTGGTGCGTCCGGGCTTCCCGGCGAAAATCTCGGCGAGGGTCACCATGCGGTCGGGCAGCATCGCGCCATGACCGCGCTTGCGTTTGCCGTCGCCGAATTTCGGGCTGTCGGCGCGCGCCTCATAGGCGATATATTCGTCCTCCACCGCCATCTCCGGGCGCCCGACCGGCCCCGGCGCATTGCCGAACCGCAGGTAGCGATCCACCCGCGCGATGCTGGCGGCGTCGGGCACGCCGGTGCCCCCGATATTGACGAGATGCTGGCCGGGCTCAAGACAGGCGCCGTCGAGCACGGGAACCGCCGAATCCGTGAGGGCGGCGATGATATGCGCGCCGCGATAGACCTGTTCGGGCGCGTCGCAGGTCTCGACTTCGATCCCATAGAGCGCGCGCATTTCGGCGGCGAAGGCCTCGCGATTGGCGGGCGTGGGCGAGAAGACCTTCAGCTTGCGGATCTTGCGCGCCAGCGTGAAGGATTGCATATGCGTGCGCGCCATGCCGCCCGACCCTAGCATGCCGATCACTTCGGCGTCGGGATTGGACATATATTTCACGCCGATCCCGCCGTCGGCCCCCACGCGCATATGCTGCAGCACGCCGTCGTTGACGAAGGCCAGCGGCTCGCCGTTGACGATGGAGGTGAGCAGGATGAGCCCGCAAAACGTGCCGGGCTGCACGCAATATTTCTCCTGCGTGCGGGCGCCGGCGTAGCTCGTCTCATAGATCATGTCCGACTTCATGCGGATGGCGAAATAGCCGCGCGTGGAGCCGCCCTCCATCGTGCCCCATTGATAATTCTTCTGGGGATCGGGCGAGGGAATGCGGATGTCGACGCGCGGGCGGCACACGGCCTCTCCGGTCGCCAGATCGGCATAGGCCTGCTCCAGAACCTCGATCGTGTCGCGCATGGTGAGGATGCGGGAGACGATCTCGTTATTGATGATGAGCGTCATTGCGTCTCCCCGCCTCCCGAAAGCAGCCTCTCTTGCGGAGGCGATGGAAAAAGGCTGCGCCCGTGGGCGAAGCCGGCGCCGCTGCGCGCGACGAAAAGCGACGCGGAAAGCCCGCGCTCAGACAGCCGGGCCGATGGAGCGCGGCTGCTGGATGACGCCGGTGAGCTTTTCCTTCGGGATCGCCATAATGGCGGGCTCGTCGAAAATATCGCCCATTTCGGACGGCACTCCGCTCTCGATCATGGCTTCCAGCCATTTGCGATGGATGCGCGGATCCTGATCTTCATATTCGATCTGGCGCCCGCCATTCTGGATCGAGGTCGAGCCGCCGCCCTCCGCGCTCTTCTTGCGCAGCGAGATGAAGGGATGGCGCCGGCTGCCGAGGCTGCACGCCAGATAGCGCGCGGGCCGCGCGCATGTGTTGAAATGCTGGTGGAACATCCAGAAGGGCGGCGTGTACATGAAGCCGTGCTTCCAGGGGAATTCCTTGAATTCGGAATCGCCCTCGTGCCAGAGCAGCGAATAGCCCTCGCCGTCCACCGCGTGCACATGGGTGCCGGCCGCATGGCGATGCGCCTTCTTGTAGCGGCCGGTCGGGATCTGCGAGACATGCGCATGCATCGTGCCGTCGGCGAGCACGAAGGAGACGTTGAGCGAGCCCTTGCCGCGCTCGTTCAGCTCATACAATTTGAAGCCGGTGAGATCGGGGACGAAATTCGTCTCCCAGATGTTGAGCTGCGCCACGCCCGCGCCGCGGCGCACGGTGACAAGCTCGCCCTCGCCCGTGAACTGGTTGGGTTGGCCGATGCGCTCGGGAAACTGGAAGGGATTGTTAAAGACGAAATCCAGATTGTGATAGAGGTTCAGCGTGAGCGGCGCGTCATTGGTGACGGACAGGCGCACCGCGTCGCGGCCCGACCCGTTGAAAATCTGATATTTCGTGTTCAGCGGAATCGCGAACAGGGATTTCGGCCCCCATTCGAAAGATTGCTCCTGCCCATTGGCGAGCCAGAGCTTCGTGACGCCATAGCCTTCGAGCACATAAACGAACGCCTCGTAGAGATGCGCGACGGGCGCGGTGCGCTTGCCGGGCTCAACCTCGATGAGATAATTCGCCATGAAGTCGCCGCGCCCGTGGGTATGCGCGAAACAGCCCTTGGCGTCGTAGCGGTCCCAGCGCCCCGTCTCCAGCGACAACAGGTCATGGCCGAAGTCGAGATGGACCGGCACGCCCTCGCCATGGGCCCAGGAAAGATAGGGATCGTTGAGAAAACGCCCCTTGAGATCGTCCGTATTGTCGTCTGCAGCAGCCATGGCGTCCTCGCATGTTGGCCGCAGCCCGGCGCGTCTGCTTGCGCGCCTTCGCGGCGGGAAGCCGCGGGCTCTGCGCCCGCGGCGGGTTCGTCCTACTTCTTGCTCATGGATTCCTTGAGCAGCGCCACCGTCTCGGGCGATTGCTTCAAGGCGGCGGCGATCATCTTCGCGATGTCGTCGCCATAGAGCGGCTCGACGGGACGTTCGAGCTTTTCGGCGCGCGCCTGCAGGTCCGCATCCTCCATCGCCTTCTTATAGGCGTCGCGCAAGGCGGCGAGCTGGGGCGCGGGCACAGCCGGCGGCGCGGCGGTGAGGCGCGCGATTTCGCTCGTGCTCTCGATGAGGGCGATCAGTTCGAGCCCGTTCGCATCCTTCACGAGCGTGTTGAGCTGCGGCGTGTCCTTATCCGCGCCGCCGATCTGCGCGATATAGCGGCCATAGCCGTTCTTCACGAATTGATCGTAAGACGAGCGCGAGGCGATGGAGCCGACGATCTCGCCGCGACGCATGGCGAGCTGGTCGTCCGCGCCGTTATAGCCGGTCTGGATGCGGATCGGCAGTTTCAGCGCCTTGGTGAGGATGACGGTCTCCACATAGGAGGCGCTGCCCACGCCTGCGGTGGAGAAATTCACCGGCTCTTTCGCGCCTACGAGATCGGCCCAGGTCTTGATAGGCGATTGCGAGGCGACGGCGAAGACGCGCGCGTCGGAGGCCGCCTTGCCGATCCAGGAGAATTTGTTGAGATCGAACTTCACGCCCTCATTGGCGACGAGCTGGTTGTAGATGAGGCCCGTGTTGAACGTGCCCAGCGTCAGGCCGTCGGGCTTGGAGGCGTAGAGCGCGTTGGTGCCGATGAGATGGCCGGCGCCGGGCATGTTGCGCACCACGAAAGTGGAGCCTGGCAGATGTTTTTGCATGAATTCGGCGACGAGACGGCCGTAGGAATCATAGCCCCCGCCCGGCGCGGTCGCCACGATGTAATTCACCGTCTTTCCGTTGAAGTAAGCCGCGCCGTCCTGCGCGCTGGCGGGGGCCGCCAGGGCGGCGAGAGCGACAAAGCCCGCAAGGCTCGTCTTGAACATGGTCATAAAATTCTCCCTTGGCCTGAATGAAGATCCGGCGTCACAGGCGCGACAGCAGGAATCCGGTGACGAAACCCATATGGAGCTGCAGCTTCAAACCCCAAGTGAGGGCGCCCAAAATCACCGCGCAGCCGACGGCTGAATAGATGAGCCCCTTCCGCCACGTCACCTGCGCCTGCGTGCGCAGGTAGAACAGGATGAACAAGGGGACGGCGACATAGAAGCCAAACAGCAGGATGCCGACGACGAAGCCGATGATATAGGCCCAGATCACGAATTCGCGATTGTCGGCGACGGCGGTGGGATTCTCCGACACGGCGACGCCGGGCGCGATCTGGGCCGCTTCGAACTCCATGCGCCGCCCGGTCATTTGCGAGACGCGCTCTTCGGCCTTCTCCATCTCGCTGCGATCGTCGCGCGGCGCGGCGGGCGCAGCGCGCAGGTCGAGGACCAATTGCAGCGCGCACAGGATCAGCGCGGGCACGCCCACCACGAAGGGCATGAACCGAGCGCCGGGGGGATAATCGCTGGCGATGTACAGCATGGTCGCAAAGACGGCGAACATGAAATAGGTCATGGGATTGCGCATCAGGATCATGATCCGGCTCCCACAGGCATGGCGTTCTTGCCGCGCAGGTTGTTGTAAAGGGCGTAGGCGATCGTCACGGCGATCATGCCGATGAGCACGAGGGAGAGGGGCCGGGTGAAGAAGCCCAGACCCCACAGGCCAAGCGCCTTATGCAGCGATTCCTCGGCGATCTTGCCAAGAACAAGGCCGATGACGAAGGGCGCGCGCGGCCAATCCCACCGCATGAGGCCCCAGCCCACCACGCTGATGACGAGCAGGATGACGAGATTCTCCCACTGCCCTTCATTGGCGTAGGCGCCCACCGTCACCAGAACGAGGATGAACGGGACGAGCATGGCGCCATTCACGAAGGTGAGCAGCGCGACCCAGCGCGTGATGAACAAAAGGAAGCTCACCGCGATCAGATTGCCGACCACGAGCGCCCAGATCAGCGTCCACACGAGGTCGAGATTCGTGGTCATCATCGCGGGGCCGGGCTGGATGCCCAGAATGAGGAAGGCGCCCATCAGCACCGCCATGCCCGACGAACCGGGAATGCCGAAGAACAGGGTGGGCAGCAGCGATCCGCCTTCTTTCGCATTGCTGGCGGTCTCGGGCGCGATCACGCCCTCCACCGCGCCATGGCCGAAACGCTCGGGATGTTTCGACGTCTGCACCGCATGGCCGTAGCACATCCACGCGGCCGCCGAGCCGCCGAGCCCCGGCACCATGCCGATCATCGCGCCGATGATGGAGGTGCGCAGCGCGAGGAACCAATGGCGCGGCACTTCAAGCACGCCCTGGAACAATTGGCGGTAGGAGAAATGCGCCGTCTCCGCCGACAGGGCGGAGATCGAGCCGCCGCGCGCGGCCAGCGAGATCATTTCGGGCACAGCGAAAATCGCGAGCACCGCCGTGACGAGGCTCAGCCCGTCCCACAGGAAGAGATAATCGCCGGCGTAGCGCGCCGTGCCCGTCTGCGGGTCCATGCCCACGGTGGCGAGCATCATGCCGAACAGGCCGACGATCATGCCCTTGAAAATCTGGCCCTTGCCCGCAAGGAAAGCGATGAACGTGATGCCGAGAATGGCGAGCAGGAAGAATTCCGCCGGGCTGAACGCGAGCACGACAGGCTCAAGCAGCGGGATCATCACCGCGAAAACGCCGGCGCCGATAATGCCGCCCACGCCCGACGCGGTGATCGAGGCGCCCAGCGCGCGGCCCGCCTCGCCCTTCTTCGCCATGGGATAGCCGTCGATCGTGGTGGCGGCGTCGTCGCCGTCGCCGGGCACGCCGAACATGATGCTGGAGATTTGGCCGCTCGTGCCGTTCACAGCATGCATCGTCAGGAGGAACACGGCGCCTTGCGTCATGTCCATGCCGAAGACGAAGGGAATGGCGAGCGCGATGGAGAGCCGCCCGCCGATGCCGGGCGTGGCGCCCACGATGAGGCCGATCAAAACGGCGATCAGCATGAGCCCCATCGTCTGCGGATTGCCGACCAGGGCCCAAAGCCCGGCGCCGATAGCATCGACCATGACGGCGATTCCCTCCCGTTTCCTCGAACGCTCTCTTAATCGCGCCGCCCCCCCGAGTAAATCGCGCGCCGCACCGCGCAAGAGAACGGCGCAAGAAAGACGCGCAGGAGGCCAGATAATCGGCGCAGCCTATCATAAAAACCGAAACTATCGATTGGAACGATTTTAGAACGCGCTTTAGACGTTGCGACGCCCCAACAGGAGACGAGACGCGATGCGCCTGATTCTGGAATTCGCCGCCGCCTTGAGCGAGGCCGACGCGCCTTTCTTCCGCTCGCGCACGCCTTACGCGAGCCTGTTCGACGCCTTTCTGCGCGGGTGAGCGCGCAAGTCGCAAGGCTTCGTTAACCATAATCATGGTTAAGTCCAAGTCGATTTCCGACCGAGGACTTCATGCGCGCCGCCCGCTCTCCGCTTCCCCTCGCCGCCCTCTTCGCCGCCGCCCTCGCCGCCGCCGCCCTTTTGCCGGCCGGCGCCGCCGGCGCGCAGACCTTCAGCGGCTTCTACGCCGGCGCCCATGGCCTGTATGACGGCACGGTCTCGACCGCCAATGCGGCGGACGTTTCGCTGGCCGAATCGGCGCGCGGCAAGCGCTTCGTCTGGGGCGGCTATGCGGGCTACAATGTGCGCGTGGGCGCCGATGTCGTGCTCGGCCTCGAAACCACGCTCTCCCTGCCCAAGACCGCGACGGAAGCGCGCAAGGTCCTGCAGGAGACCATCGACGGCGCCAGCGTCACCACCGATGCGCGCGTGGCGCTGAACGCGACGCTCGCCGGCTCAGCGGGCCTGCGGCTTGGTTATCTTGTCACGCCGCAGACGCTGGCCTTCGTCGCCGGCGGCGTGGCGGCGCTGCGCGAGGAGGCTTCCGTCTCCGCGACCTATCAGAAGCCCAATGGCGCGAGCAGCGCCGCATGGTCCCTCAAGGCCAATCACATCGGCTGGACCTTGGGCGGCGGGCTGGAGCGCGCCATCGGCGAGAAATGGACCACGCGGATCGAATACGCCTATTCGAATTACGCCGACAAATCCTATGTGGGCCCCACCAGCCCGAAGACGGTCAGTTCCACGACCCGCGCGACCAGCGCGCGCATGGGCCTGAGCTATAATTTCTGATCGCGCCGCGGCTGGCCCCGCCCGGCGCAAAAGAAAAGCGGCCGGATCGCTCCGGCCGCCCGCATCCGCGCAGCGGAAAAGCCTTCAGGAGACTTTCGAAGCCTCGAAATGGCTCGCCCCGGCCTGGATGTCGTAATCGCGCGGCGCGGCGTCGATGCGCTTGTCGGTGCCGCGGCCCTTGTGGAAGGTCTTGATCTGCAGAAGCTCCAGATCGTCCTTGCCGCAGCTCTCGAACCAGTAGCGGGCGCCGGCGGGAATGAGGATGCCTTCATGCGGGCCGAATTCGCCGCGCACCACGTCCTCCGGGCCATAGAAGCGCGCACGGCCCTTCAGCACCATCCAGGTGATGTCCACGCCCGCGTGATAATGGAGATTGTTCTCGCCGCCCTGCCCGAGGCAATGAACCGCCGCCTGCCCGCGCTCATTGCTGGTGAGGCGCACGATGGCCTTGCGGCGGTCGTAGGTTTCCGGCGCCTTGAAGCTGAACGTCTGGATCGCGGCTTCCGCGGCGTCGTGGTCGATGTCCGACATGCTTACCTCCCAATGATTTGATGGTCGCGACTTTAGCCGCGCCCGCCGGCAGCGTCCAGACTCCCTATTTCGGCGGCGGGCCGCTGAAGGCGCGCACGAGCAGCGGAATCGCCGCCAGCGCCACGGCTGTGACCCCGGTGGCGGCCAGCCCATACCATTCGATGAGCGGGCCGGTGACGAAAGCGGCGAAGACCGTGCTCGCGCCGCCGAAACTGTCGTTCACGCCGATGGCGCGGCCGCGCTCCTGCGTGGTCACGCGATCGGCGACCAGCGCCGTCGCGGCCACATTGGCCGCCGCCCAGCCCAATCCCACGAGAAACGTGCCCAGCGTGACGGTGACCATGCCCGGCGTGAAGGCGACGAGCGCCGCGCCGATCAGCGAGACGAACACGCCCGGATACATCACCTGCGGCCGCCCGTATCGGTCGGCGAGCTTGCCCAGCGGGATCGTGAAGGCGAACATCCCCACCGCATGGAATGTGTGGGACGCCGCGATCGCAAGCAGCGAATGGCCGTGATGGGCGAGCACCAGCGAGGTGAGCACCATGACGATGGACATATTGCCCGTGCCTGCGCAATTGGACAGGATCGCCAGCCGCGCGCCGGGATCGCGCCATAATTTCATCGGCGTGAATTCGCCCGCATCCGCGCCCGCGCCCGCGCGCCGCTCCGGCGCCGTATAGCCGGGCCAATAGGCCGCAAGGTCCATGCCGATGGTCTTGGGATCAGGGCGCACATAGGCGACGACGCCCATTCCCAGAAGAATGAGGATCGGCATGAAGAGCCACGGCAGGCCCAGCGCGTCCACGCCGAGGCTGCGCGACAGCGGATCGGACATGGCGACCAGAATCGGCGAGAGCACGAGCCCGCCCAGCGATCCCAGCGCGAGATAGCCGAGCCCCTGCGCGCGCATGGACGGCGGGAACATGTCGGCCGCGCCCACGCGCATCTGCTGCGCGCCGTTCATGCCCATGCCGAACAGCAGCATGCCGAACACGAACAGCCAGATCGATTTCGCGATCATCGCAAGGCCCAGCGTCAGCGTGCCGGCGAGCGCCAGCGCGAGGCCGAGATAGATGCCGGACTTGCGGCCGCGCGAATCCGTGATCTTCCCCATCGGATAGGCGACGAGGAAACGGCTGACGCCCACCAGCCCCACCGACAGGCCCGCAAGCCCGGCCGAGCCCGTGAGGCTCACCACCATCAACGGACCGAAGCCGTAGGAGAATTGCGTGCCGGCGCCGGTGAAGGATTGCGCGATGGCGAACAAGGCCACGTTGCGTTTGACGATCGTGGGGACTTTGAGACTCATCTGACCCTTCGCAGCGCGGGCTCCGCACGGCGCCGCACGCCAGACCAGAAGCCGCCATGAATGCGAGACGGGCCGCGTCGGCGCGCCCGCAGGCCTCGTCAGACGGTCCCCCTCGTTTTGCGGCGCATCATGGTCAGGCTCGCCCGCCTGTCAAGCCAAGGACGCTTGACCCGCGGCGGGGGCGGTTTACCCTCACTCGATCGGAGGCGCCGGCAGACGCGCCCCGGCGCAATTCCGCAAGCGGAGGGGAAACGCATGAACCGGTCGATCGCCGCGCAGGGAGCAGCGCTCGCGCGCGCCAAGGGTATCGCCAGAAGAGCAGCCTTGGGAGCCGCCTTGGGAGCCGCATTGGGAGCCGCGCTGACATGGGGCGCAGGGCCCGCGCAGGCGCAGGGCGCCGCCTGGCCCGCCCAGCCCATCCGCTTCATCATCACCCATCCCGCCGGCGGCCTGCCCGACACGGTGGCGCGCATTTTCGGCCGCCGCATGGAGACGAAGCTCGGACAATCCATCGTCATCGAGAACCGCGCAGGCGGCAATGGCGCGGTGGCCGTGGGCGCCATGCTGGGCGCGCCCGCCAATGGCTATACGTTCGTCGTCACCGACGGCGCCATCTGGTCGGTCAATCCGATCAACAATCCCGCGCTCGCCTATGCCGAGAAAGACCTCACGCCGGTCGCCTATCTCGCCGATGCGCCGCTCTTCCTCGCGGTCCATCCGAAAGTGCCGGCCAATTCGCTCGCCGAATTCATCGCCCATGTGCGCGCCAATTCCGGCAAGCTGAATTACGGCTCGTCGGGCGTGGGCAGCAATCACCATCTCTCCATGGTCGCGCTGGCGCTGGGCCAGAAGCTTGAGATCACCCATGTGCCTTTCAAGGGCACCGGCGAATCCGTGCCCGCCCTGCTCGGCGGCCATGTGGAGGCGCTGTTCTCCGCCTATCTCTCGCTCAAGGGCGCGGCGGAGACCAATCAGGTGAAAATGCTCGCCGCCAATGGCGCGAAACGGTCCAGCCTCGCGCCAGACCTGCCCTCCATCGCGGAAGTGATCCCCAATTACGATTATTCGGTCATCATCGGCGTCTATGGCCGGGCGGGCACGCCCGAAGACGTCAAGCGCAGGATCGCGGCGGAGGCCGCGGAGGCCGCGAAAGACCCCGACGTGATCAAGCGGCTTGAGGCCGTGGGCGTGGAGCCCGTGGGCGGGGACGCGGACGCCTTCCTGAAGGCGCTGCAGACGGAGAGCAAGCGCGTGCGCGAGCTGATCGAAACCTCCGGCGTGAAAATTCGTTGAACCCCATGCGCGCCGTCCCGCATCATCGCTTGCGCCCTCTCTTGCGCCCTCTCTTGCGCCCATTCTTGCGCCCATTCTTGCGCGTGTGGATCGCCTGCGCGGGCCTGATGGCGCTCGCCGGCTGCGTGAGCGCGCCGGAGGGCGTCAGCTCCGTGCGCGGGTTCGACGCGGCGCGCTATCAAGGCGAATGGCGCGCGATCCTGCGGCTCGATCACGCTTTCGAGCGCGGGCTCACCAATGTCACGGCGCGTTATGCGATCGAGGGCGACGGCGTGAAGGTCGTCAATCGCGGCTTCGATCGCGCAGCCTGCCGCTGGCGCAGCATCGAAGGGCGCGCGACCTTCCAGCAGAGCGCGGATGTGGCGAGCCTGTCCGTCACCTTCTTCTGGCCGCTCGCCGGCGGCTATCACGTCATCGCCCTCGACCGGCGCGCCTATTCCTGGGCGATGGTGGCGGGGCCGACGCGCGATTACCTGTGGATCCTGGCGCGCAAGCCCGATCTGCCCGCAGCCGTTCGCGACGACCTCGTCGCACAGGCGCGCGCGCTGGGCTTCCCCGTCGAAAAACTCGAGCGCGTGGACCACAGCCCGCCCGTCTGCGCGCCCAAAACCTGAGCGCGGAAGGCCTGAGCGAAGACGCAAGCGCCGCCGATGGACAGGCCGCGCGCCGCGCCTTTATAAGCGAAAGACGAAACAAGAGCGCGGCCGAACCGCCGCAGGAGGAGACGACATGACCCTGATCCTGTCCAACGACGACGTCGAAAAACTCCTCACAATGCCCGATTGCATCGCCGCGCTTGAAGAAGCTTACGTCGAGATGGCGGAGGGACGCGGCATTTCGCGCCAGCGTTCCGATTGCATCACCCCCACAACCTATAGCGACGATGCGATCTATGGCCTGAAATCCATGGACGGCGTGGTGCCGAAACTGGGCGTGGGCGCGATCCGCATCAATTCCGACATCGTCACCAATCCGCTGGTGGGCAATACGCGCCGGCGCGTGAAGATTCCCGCCGCCCCCAATGATCGTTACGTCGGCCTCGTGCTTCTGTTCTCCACGCATAACGGCGAGCCGCTGGCGATCTTTCCCGACGGCGTCCTCCAGCGCATGCGCGTGGGCGCCACCAATGGGCTTGGCGTGAAATATATGGCGCGCGCGAATGCGCAGACCATCGGCCTTCTGGGCTCGGGCTGGCAGGCGGAGACGCAGCTCACCGCCGCCTGCGCAGTGCGCGACATCCGCCACATCCGCTGCCATTCGCCCACGCGCGCCAATTGCGAGGCCTTCGCCGCGCGCATGAGCGAACAGCTCGGCATCCCCGTCGAGGCCGTCGCGCAGCCCGAAGACGCCGTGAAGGGCGTCGACATCGTCATGTGCGGATCGAATTCGCTCGATCCCATTTTCTTCCAGCGCTGGGTGGAGCCCGGCATGCATCTCTCCTCCATCAAGAAGCCGGAGATCGAGCCGGCCGCGATCAAGGCCGCCCACAAGGTCGCCGTGCACACCCACGACACCTCGCCCATTCTGGTGGTGGCGAAGGGCGCGAATTTCCGCGAGAACACGAAAGAGGCCGGCTGGAACGCGGCGAACGCGCTCGACTTCAAGACATTCCCCGCCTTGCCGCAGCTCATCGCCGGCTATGTGAGCGGCCGCGACGACGACGCGCAGGTGACGTGTTTCCTCAACAATCTCGGCCTCGGCTATCAATTCGCGGCCGCAGGCTCCGTCATCTACAAACGCGCGGTGGAGGCGGGCGCAGGCCATAGCCTGCCCACCGACTGGTTCACCGAAACGGTGCATCCCTGAACAGGAGAGCGCGCGCATGACGCGGGAGATCACCATCGCGCTCGATCGCTACGATCGGCATTTTCCCTTCTTCGACGGCACGGTGAAAGCGCCGCCCGGACTCGCCTATCGCGCCTTGCAGGTCGGCCAGTCCGATCATCTGCGCGACGGCACGGATCGTCATGGGCGCATGATCCATGACCGCGCCTATGACGTGGCGGAATTCTCCATGTCGACCTTCCTGATGGCGGTGGAGCGCGGCGCGCCTCTGGTGGGCGTGCCGGTGTTTCCGCGCCGCCTTTTCTCGGCGAGCTGCATGTTCGTGCGCGCCGACAGCGACATCGAGACGCCCGCGGACCTGAAGGGCCGCAAGGTCGGCCTCTCCTCCTTCCAGACCACCTTGTCGCTTCTGGCCAAGGGCGACCTCAAATTCGAATATGGCGTGGCGTGGGAGGACATCCGCTGGCTGCTCACCAAGCCGGAGAAAGTGCGTTTCGAGCCGAAGCCGGGAACGATCATCGAGCAGGCGGCGAAAGACGCCGATCTCGGCCTCCTGCTCGAGGCGGGCGAGATCGACGCCATTTTCATGCCCCATCCGCCGCATTCGGTGATGAAGGGACGCGTGAAGACGCGGCGCCTGTTTCGCGACACGCAGGCCGAAGAGCGCCGCTATTTCGCGTCGGTCGGCTATTGGCCGATCATGCATGTCCTGGCGATGGATTCGCAGCTTGCGCGCGAGCGTCCGGACCTTGCGCGCGCGCTCATCGACATGTTCGCCCAGGCCCATCACATCAGCGACGATTATTACGCCGATCCGAATTGGTCGCGCCTGCCCGCCATTCGCCATCTCTATGAAGAAAGCCTGCGCACCTTCGGCGATCCGTGGATCAACGGCTTTCAGAAGAACCGCGCCAATCTGGAGCGCTTCATTCAATATTCGCACGACCAAGGCCTGATCGGCGAACGCTATGCGCCCGAACGCCTCTTCGCGGAATCAACGCTCGACACGTGAGAGCGCATGAAAAAGGCGGCGGAGAGATCCGCCGCCGCACGCGCGCCCCGCCGCAAAACCCGCTCAGGCAGGCACGGCGTCCTGAAAGCGTCGCGTCAGACGGTCCTTCACCGCCAGCCGCAGTTTCTTCAGCCGCAGAAGCTTGATCGCGTCGGGAAACCGCGCGCGCGCCTCGCGCCGGATCTCTTCGTCAAGCCTGCGATGCACCACGCTGAGGCGGTAAATATAAGCGTTCATGGCCACTCTCCATCGATGAGACATCGTAATGAGACATCGATCGGATCGCGCGAGGCAGGCGGTGAAGAAAGACCCTGCATCGAGATGACCCGATGCGGTCCGACATGATGAAGGTTCGACCTTCAACAGAGGGGCCCGGCCCGCTCGAAAAATCTATGCGTTGCGCAAAGCCTGTCAAGCGCCGGCGCGCGACCTTGCAAGAAAACGCGCGTTATTCGCATGCGCCGTCGTAGTTCTACGATGGATCCATCCGCAGCTGCGCGGAGATGTTTTTCGGGACGCGCGACGCATCGCCGATCAATGCGTTCCAGCGCCATGCGACGAAGCCCCCCGCGCCTGATGCGCGAAGGCTTCTTTATCGCGCCCGCTTTCGGGCCTATGGTGCGTGAATATCCCTGCGCGGCGCCGCAGCGGCTTGAGCGCGGCGCGGCGGGAGCGCGCGACGCGAAGGCGCAGAAGGACGGGCCTATGGCGAACGAGATTCAGAAACAGCAGGCTGAGGCGCCGCGCAGCGAGCCCGAGATCCTGCCGCCCGGCGCGGCCGATCCGCGCGACGAGGACTGGACGCGCGCGCGTTTCGAGGCGGCGGGTTTTCGGCGCATCGAAATCCGGCAGGCAAGCGGCTGGCGCCTGTTCGTCTGGGCCTTGGCGGGCCTTGCTCTGCTGCTTCTGCTCTTGCTGATGTTCGCCAGCGCGCTGCTGATCGCCTTGCCCGTCGCCGCGGCCTTGTTCGCCGTCTCCTATGTGGCGGTGCGCCTGCGCCGCGCCTTACGCGGCTGACGCGCGGGCGAGCGAGGGCGCAAGGCCCTCGCCCGCAGTTCAAACGCCGGTCACGCCGCCTTGGCGGGGAAATAGATCTCAAGCCAATCCTTCACGACCGTGCGCACGCGCGGCATGGATTCGGCGAACATGAAATGATCCGTCTCGTTGAAGAGGTGCAGATCCTTCGGCTTGCCCGCATGGGCGAACACGCCCAGCGATTGTTCGGTCGGCGTCACGGAATCGACCGAACTGTGCAACAGCAGCAGCGGACGCGGCGCGAATTGGTGGATCACCGCCTCGGGCTTGAAGTCGAACATGCTCTGCGCGGTGTCGGAGGTGAATTCCAGCACCGACTTCTCCAGCACATGATGGCGCATATGCTCGGGGATCGGCACGATGTCGTAGCGATTCACCGGCATGGGCTTGCCGTGCTGCGCCTTGTAGCGCGCGCCCTCCGCCAGCATCGCGGTGAATTTGGCCCAAGCCTGCGGAGTCGGATGCTGGCCGCGGAATTTCCGCTCGCCGTCGCCCCAGCCGCCGGAGGAAATGATGCAGCCCACGCGCTCATCCACTGAGCCCGCGTACAGCGCCACGGCGGCGCCGAAGCTGGAGCCCAGCAGGCCGATGCGCGCGGGATCGACATTGGGATGTCCCTGCAGAAAGGTGACGGCGCTGCGCGTATCCGCCACCTGATCCATGCAGGTGATATGGCCGAATTCGCCCTCGCTGTCGCCGCAGGAGCGCATGTCGAAACGCAGCGCCGCATAGCCCCAGTCATTGAGCATCTTGCAGGGGATTTTCACATTGCCCGCATTCTTGTTGCTGCCGAACCCATGCAGCACGAGGAACGCCGGCAGCTTTTCGCCGGGCTTCACCCCGTCGGGCAGGCACACGACGCCCGAAAGCTTCAGCCCTTCGGATTCAATGACGACTTGCTGTTCCATGCGCTCCATTCCCATTCGTTGCGCGTTTCGTTTGTCGTTTGCGCGTTGGATCGCGCTTTTATCGCGCGCGCCACGCTAGCCGCCTCGTCCGCGCCCGGCAAGGCGCGTCCGTCAATAGTCGTCAAGTCATCCGCGACGGCTCGTCAGGGCGCTGGCTTTGCGTAGGACATGTTCTTTGCGCGCGTCTCCGGCGCCACGCCGTCCGGGTCCAGCCCGTGGCCAAGGCTGAGACGATTCATGAAATTAAAGCGGCAGCACACGAGAATCGCATCATGCAGGGCGCGCTCCGTCCAGCCGGCGGCGAAGACCGCATCGGCGTCGGCCTGCGTCATTCCCGCAGGCGCCAGCGTGAGCTTGCGCAGATAGGCGAACAGCGGCTTGTATTTGTCGGGCAAGGGCGAGGTTTCGACGTCCTGCGCCGCCGCGATGATCGCCGCGCGATCCGCGCCCAGCGCCGCTGCGACTTCGATATGCCCCTTGAAGCAATAATCGCAGCGGTTGATCGCGGAGACGAAAGCGGCGATCGCCTCGCGTAGCGCGGGCGACAAGGGCGAGTCGTCGCGCATGATCGCGCGGCCCAGATCGTTCATCGGCTTGCGCAGGCCCGGATTGAGCGACCACAGCTCGCCGATTCCCGCCTCCGCCGGCAGGGATTTGAAAAAAGGCAACGCGCCCTCCCCTCGTTTTTATGACAGGGCGAGTCTAGCGGGAACGGCGCCCGCGCGAAAGCGCGCGAGGCTTGCATAAAGCCCCTTGCGCGTGGAGACGCCCCTTGCGCATCCAAACGCCGATTTCGCGCGTAAGCGAACCCGTGCAGCGCCTGAAGGAGACCGCGCGAATGTTGCAGACCGCTCTCGTGCGCCGCTTCGCCTTGTCCTTGGGCTGGCTGGGCGTCGCGCCCTTCGCGGCTTTGGCCTGCGCCGCGATCATCGACACCGGTTTGGTGTCGCGCGGCTGGGCCTTGCAGGCGCTCGCCGTCTATGGGGGCGTCATCCTGTCCTTTCTCGGCGGGACGACCTGGGGGGCGGCGCTCTGCGCCCAGGGCGCGCTCGGCCTGAGTCCGCGCGACCTGCTGGTGGCCATCGCGGCCTCGCTCATCGGCTTTGCGGGCGCGCTGGCGCCGCCGGCCTATGGGCTTCCGCTGCTGGCGGGCGGCTTCCTCTTCGCGCTCGTCTGGGACCTGCGCCACATCGAGGCGGGCCTGTTTCCGCGCTGGTACAAGGCGCTGCGCTTCGGGCTCACCGCCTGCGCATTCGCCGCGCTGGGGGCGGGCGCGCTCAGTCCATGACGAAGACAGGGCGTTTCACGCAGATTTCGCAGCCTAGCTAAAGCTGGCGCCTTTCGTCCGAACGCGCGGAGATTTCCGCAAGCGCGCGCCGCCAGACGAGCGAGAAGACCACCAGAAGCGCCGCCCCGCTCGCCACCGGCATCAGCACGAAGGTCCATGAGGGATGGGCCGTCACCATCAAAAGCGCGTTGATGCCCGCCGGCGGATGCATCGTGTCGCTAAGCTGCATCGCCGCGATGGCGAGACCGACCGCGAGCGCCGCAAGCCAGGGCGACTCCCCAAAGGCGAGCAGCACGAACAGGCCCGCCAGCGCGCTGACGACATGGCCGCCGATGACGTTGCGCGCACGCGCGAAGGGCGAGTCAGGGGCGGCCATCACCAGCACGATGGAGGTGGTGAAAGGGGCGAGCGCCAGGGGTAAATCCGTTGCGTCCGCCGCTGCGACCATGCCGGCGACGCCAAGGCCGCCGCCAAGGGCCGGCCCGAGAATGGGGAGATATTTCTTAAAGGAAGTCATAGGCGGCAGACTAAAGGCCCCGTTCCCGCCTGCGAAGCCCAAAGGGGCGGCGCGCTGCCTCTTGCGCAGCCAGCGCGCCGGCCGCGCGTCAGGAGCGGGACGAACGCCCCCGGCGCTCTTGACGGGGCGCGCGAACCGGGCCACCCCAGAGCGACAAGGGCGCGCAATGACCGACCAGGCGGACACGTTCACTTTCACCGGCGTCGAGATCGACGAAGCCGCGCGCGAGGCGCGGCTGGGCTATCGACTGGGCCCGCACGCCTTCACCGAGCGCATCATCTTCCACAAGCCGCTGCCGGCGCCCGGCGCGCCGCTGCGCGCGCCCTTCGAGGCGGCGCTGGAGCTGCTCCATCTGGCCGCCGGCGTGAGCTATTACAAGACGTCGCTGCCCGCGCGCCTGCGCATGGAGAGCGCGGCGCCCGACGCGGCGACGCGCGGCTTTCTGCAGCGGCTCTATGTGAACGGGCTGGGCGAATTCGGCGTGCGCAACGGCGTGGACGTCGCCTCCCGCATCGATTTCATGGGGGCGCACGCCGCGCCCGAGCATGCGCCGCCGCAGCCCTCGCGCGCGCCGCTTGTCCGCCGCAGCGCCGTGCTCATCGGCGGCGGCAAGGATTCGCTCGTCAGCGTCGAGGCGCTGCGCCAAAGCGGCGAGCCGATGGTTCTGTTCGCGGTCAATCCCAAACAGCCCATTCTCGCATGTGCGCAGGCGAGCGGCCTGCCCTTCGCGAAAGTGGAGCGGCGCCTTGATCCGCTGCTCTTCGCGCTCAATGCGCAAGGCGCGCTCAACGGCCATGTGCCCATCACCGCCATCGTGTCCTTCATCGCGCTCGCGGCCGCCTTCGTGGAAGGATTCGACGCCATCGTCCTGTCGAACGAACGCTCCGCCGATCAGGGGAATCTCGTCGCCCACGGGCGCGAGGTGAACCACCAATATTCCAAGACCACCGCGGCCGAGCGCGACATCGCCCAGGCCATCGCCGCGCGCGTGCATGCCCATATCGCCTATTTCTCGCTGCTGCGCCCGCTCTCGGAAGCCCATATCGCGACATTGATGGCGCTCCGCACCCTGTATGATTCCGCCTTCACGAGCTGCAACCGCGCCTTCCAGCTCAATCCCGCAAGCCCGCCCGCGCGCTGGTGCGGCGATTGCCCGAAATGCCGCTTCTCCTTCCTCATGCTGGCCAAGCCCATGGGGCGGGCGCGCATCGAGGCCGCATTCGGCAAGAACATGCTGGAGGATGAAAGCCAGCTGTCGGGCTATGAGGAATTGATGGGCCTGTCGGGCCACAAGCCGTGGGAATGCGTGGGCGAACTCGCTGAAAGCGGCGCCGCGCTCGCCTTGCTCGCCGAAGATCCCGCATGGGCCGACGCGGCGGTCGTGCGCGCGCTCAATCCTCGCGTCCGGGCGCTGATGCCCGATCCCGCAAGCGTGTGGCGCGCGCTGATGACGCCCTCGCCCGACCATCGCCTGCCGCCGCGCTATGAGAAAATGCTGCATGACTATCTTGGAAGGCGCGCGGCGCGTCGCGATCTGGGGATATGGCCGCGAAGGGCGCGCCGCGCGCGACTGGCTCGCCGCGCGCCATCCCCATCTGCCCGTCACGATCCTCAACGATTCCCCGCTCGAGGAGACGCCCGCGGACGCGGCTGCGCTCATCGGCGCCGCCGCCGCGCAGGCTCTGGCGCGCGGCGATTTCGATTGGGTGGTGAAGAGCCCCGGCGTCAGCCTGTATCGCCCCGAGATCGCGCAGGCCAAGGCGGCGGGCGTGCGCTTCACCTCGGGCGTGAATCTGTGGTTTGCGGAAAATCCCGGCGCCCATACGATCGCCGTCACCGGCACCAAGGGCAAGAGCACCTGCGTGCGGCTCATCCACCATCTTCTGCGCGCCGCCGGCCGCGACGTGGCGCTCATCGGCAATGTCGGCGTGCCCGCGCTTGGCCAGGCGCCGGGGCGCGACCATACGATCCTCGAATTGTCCTCCTACCAGATCGCCGATCTCGACGCCGCGCCCGATGTGGCGCTGGTGACCAATCTCTATGTCGACCACACGCCCTGGCATGGCTCCGTCGCGCACTATCACCGCGACAAGCTGCGCCTGCTGGACGATCCGCGCACGCTGGCCGTGCTCAACGCCAACAGCGAAAAGCTCGCCGCCGCGATGAACGGGCGCCCCCATACGATCTGGTATGGCGCGCCCGACGGCTTTCACGCGCGCGAGGGACGCCTGTTTTACGGCGCGCAGGAGATCGACGCCTCGAACTTTCCCCTGCGCGGCGCGCATAATCTCGAAAATCTCGCAGGCGTATGCGCCTTGCTCGATGCGATCGGCGCAGCGGGCGTGCGGGCGCGCGTCGATCTTGCGGGCTTCGCGCAATTGCGCCACCGGCAGGAGGAATTCCGCGGCTCCGACGGGCGCGCCTGCGTGAACGATTCCATCTCCACCGTGCCGGAGGCGACGCTGGTGGCGCTGCGCGCTTACGCGGATGCGAAGATCGCGCTTTTTCTCGGCGGCGCCGACCGCGGACAGGACCACGCCGAGCTGCTCGCCTTCCTCGCCGCGCATCCGCCGGCGCTCCTCGTTCTGCTGCCGGACACGGGCCGGCGCATCGCGCAGGAGATGGCGGGGCGCGACTGGCCGTTTCCCGTGATCGAGGCCGCATCCCTCGCGCAAGGCGTGGAGCGGGCGCGCGCGCAGGCGCCGTCGGACGCGCTGTTCCTCTTGTCGCCGGCGGCGCCGAGCTTCGGCCATTTCCGCGATTTCGAAGAACGCGGCGACGCCTTCATCGCGCTTTGCGCGGC
>CAIXDD010000236.1 GCA_903918155.1 uncultured Hyphomicrobiales bacterium | reverse complement strand
GCAAGCGCATGTTCACGCGTTCCGTCTTGGGCGCGAATTCAAAGCGCACGGGCTTGAACTGGGACAGATCATATTCCGTGAGGTCGGCGGTTTCGACGAAGCGCTCCGCTTCCTCATCGGTTTTCAGAACGGGCAGTTTCTTTTTCATAATGGCGAATCTCCCGTGCGTGCATGTAACGCGCGGATATGGGGCGAATGAACATAGCGCCCGCGAAAGCGCGCAGCGTGAAGACGCAAAAGATCCAGCGTTGGTTCGAGCCCCGTCCGATGGCGCGCAGACGCTGCTCGCCGCTTGAATGGGCCAAATCCGGAAATATCGCGAATTCGCCCTCGAAAAGGGCCTCGATCTCCGCGATGGACAATCCGTGTTTCTGGCATTTGGCGCGATTGCCCGCATCCCAGTCGAACCCGTGAAAGCGCATGAACGAATGCCATTTGTATGTACAAAAGTCAACGCATCCAAAGCAAGGCTCATGCTAGGCGGGCGCCGTCCTTGGCGCAAGGGCGCGCGCCCATGACGCAAGCGCGCTCAAAAGCCGCGCGCCCACAAGCCGCGCGCTCAAAACTCGCGAAGCCAAGACGCAAAAAGGGCGACCCGCAGGCCGCCCTTTTCCATCGTCGTCGCGCGGCGCGCGGGTTCGCGCGTTCAGCCGCGGCGGCTCACGTCCGGGGCCACGGCCTCCTGCGCCAGCTTGCGCAGCGCGTCCTCGAAGCTGAGGGAATCCTGCGCTTGCGAGCCGAGGCGGCGCAGCGACACGCTGCGCTCCTCCGCTTCGCGCTTGCCCACCGCGATGATGACGGGGACCTTGCCCAGCGAATGTTCGCGCACCTTGTAGCCGATCTTCTCGTTGCGCAGGTCCACGTCCACGCGCAGGCCCGCCTTGCGCGCGGCGGCGGCCAGCTCCATCGCGTAATCGTCGCCCTCCTGCGTGATCGTGCAGATGATCGCCTGCACCGGCGAGAGCCAGAGCGGCAGGTGGCCGGCGTAATGTTCGAGCAGGATGCCCGTGAAGCGTTCGAGCGAACCGAACATGGCGCGGTGGATCATCACCGGCGTGATCTTGTCGCTGTCGGCGCCGATGTAGAAGGCGCCGAACCGCGCGGGCAGGTTGAAGTCGACCTGCGTCGTGCCGCATTGCCATTCGCGGCCGATGGCGTCGCGCAGCGTATATTCCAGCTTCGGGCCATAGAAGGCGCCTTCGCCCGGATTGACGCCGGTCTTGATCCCGCTGGCGCCCACGGTCTCCAGCACGCGCATGAGGGCGGCTTCCGCTTTGTCCCACACGTCGTCGGAGCCCACGCGCTTCTCCGGCCGCGTGGAGAGTTTCAGCACCACGTCCTCGAAGCCGAAATCCTTGTAGACGGACATGATGAGGTCGTTGACCTTCATCGCCTCGTCCATGATCTGGTCTTCGGTGCAGAAGATATGCGCGTCGTCCTGCGTGAAGGCGCGCACGCGCATCACGCCGTGCAGCGCGCCCGAGGGCTCATAGCGATGCACCATGCCGAATTCGGCGATCTTCAGCGGCAGGTCGCGATAGGACTTCAGCCCGTTCTTGAAAATCTGCACATGGCCGGGGCAATTCATCGGCTTCAGCGCGAAGACGCGTTCGTCCTCCGTCTTGGTGAGGAACATGTTTTCGCGATAGGTCTGCCACTGGCCCGAGGTCTCCCACAGCGCGCGGTCGAGCACTTGCGGCGTGTTCACCTCGATATAGCCTGACTCCTCCTGGCGGCGGCGCATGTAGCCGATGAG
>CAIXDD010000235.1 GCA_903918155.1 uncultured Hyphomicrobiales bacterium | reverse complement strand
GTTGCGGATGATCCAGTCGCGGATGTTGTGGATGTTGCGGCCGGTGGAGAGGTCCATGACGGTGTCCGCGCCCCAGCGGATCGACCAGACGAGCTTCTCCACTTCCTCGGCCACCGAGGAGGTGACGGCGGAATTGCCGATATTGGCGTTCACCTTCACGAGGAAATTGCGGCCGATGATCATCGGCTCGACTTCGCGATGGTTGATATTGGCGGGGATGATGGCGCGCCCGCGCGCGATCTCGTCGCGCACGAATTCCGGCGTCACGAAATCGGGGATGGCGGCGCCGAAGCTCTCGCCGTTCTCCAGCGCCTCCTGCGCGCGCTCCACCGCTTTCGCGCGGCCGAGATTTTCGCGATGGGCCACATAGACCATCTCTTCGGTGATGAGTCCGGCGCGCGCGAATTCATATTGGGTGACGTGGGCCGCGCCCTCGCCGGTGAGCGGATTCGTATTGGCCGGGCAGGCGGGTACGAGCTTTTCGCCGGCGACGCCGCCATTGTCCTCGTCCTTGATCGCGCGTCCGTCATAGGGCTTGAAGCCGCGCCGGGCGATCCAGGGCTCGCGGATGCGGGGCAGGCCCTTGGCGAGGTCGATGCGGGAATCGGTCTCGGTATAGGGACCGGATGCGTCATAGACGCGCAGGGTCGGCTCGTTGGGGTCGGTCAGAAGGACCTCGCGGAAAGGCACATGCACGTCGCTCCAGCCGTCGGGCGTCGCATAGACCTTGCGCGAGCCTGGCAGCGGGCCGGTCGTGACGGTTTCCGGAACGATGGATCCACGCTTGGGCTGCACGTTCATGACAGGCTCCTCCTGCGCGCCCGTTCGAGGGCGTCGATTGCGAACCCGACGCGAGACGCCAAGCGGGAGGGGAGCTTCGCCTCGGGCTGAGCCGGACGATGGCGCCGTCCCTTCGCTGGCGTGACCCAGATCAGGTTCTAAGGGTATGATCTCAGCCGCCGGCCATCCGGCGACACCCCTGGCTGCGCGAAGGCTAGCGCACCGGACGGAGGGCGGCAAGCGCGGCGCGAACCTTTCGCCCCAACGCTCGCCCCAACGCTTGCTTCGTCGCGGGGCTCTTGCCAACGCAAAGGGGCCATGTTCCTGTCGCAAGAGGTTGCGTCGCCCATGCCGTCGACGGCGGCGCATCATGGGACAAAGGCTCTGCGCGAGCCAGCGAGAGAGACGATTCGTGCATCTGTTTGATCAAACCGGATGGGGGCGGCGCGCGCGTCGTTCCTGGCTTTTCGCCTGCGTGGCGGCGCTCGCCGCCGTCCAGCCGCTCGCCGGCGCCAGCGCGCGCGAGACGCGGGCCGCGCAAACGCCGGTCGAGGTCAGCGCCAGCCCGGCCGGCAATTATCTGGCGGCGCTGGTCGCCGGCGCCTCGCGCGACACGATGGCGGCCTCCGCCTTTTTCCGTGAAGCCCTGCGCGCGGATCCGCGCAATCCCGTGCTCGTCGAGCGCGCCTTCGTCGCCTCGCTCGCCAATGGCGACATGGCGCAGGCCTTCGACCTCGCCGACAAGCTCGTGCGGCAGGACGCCAAGAACGGCCTCGCCCATCTGGCGCTTGGCGTGCGGGCGCTGCGCGCGCGCAATTTCGCGCTGGCGCGCACCCATCTCGCCAAGGGCGGCAACACGCGCCGCGGCGACATCACCGCGATTTTGCTGACGGCGTGGAGCTGGGCGGGCGCGGGCGAATTCACCAAGGCCATCGAGGCGACGGATCGGCTCACGGATCGGCCTTTCGCCTTGTTCCGCGATTATCATGCGGCGCTGATCCTCGAACAGGCCAAGCGCCCGCAGGAGGCGGCGCG
>CAIXDD010000234.1 GCA_903918155.1 uncultured Hyphomicrobiales bacterium | reverse complement strand
CTGGCGGAGGCGGACCTGCTGGTCCCCATTCCGCTGCACCGGCGCCGCCTCTTCCAGCGCCGGTTCAATCAGGCGGCGGCGCTCGCCCATTCCATCGCAGCCGCCACGGGCCTGCCCTGCGACCCGCTTCTGCTCGCCCGCGTCCGCCGCACGCCCCCGCAGGTGGGCCTCTCCCGCGCGCAGCGCGCGCAAAACGTGCAGGGCGCCTTTCGGACGACGGACCCGGCGCGGGCGACGGGCGCGCGCATCGTGCTGGTGGACGACGTGATGACCTCCGGCGCCACCTGCAACGCCGCGGCCCGCGTGCTGCTGCGCGCCGGCGCGGCGCGCGTGGACGCCTTGACCTTCGGGCGGGTTGTGACCGGTTTCTGAATCCCCCATATAGGGGGCGCGAAAGGTTCAGCTCGATGCCCCCGATCACGATCTATACGAAAGCCGCCTGCGGCTATTGCCAGTCCGCCAAGGCGCTCCTGCGCGCCAAGGGCGCCGCCTTCGACGAAATTTCCGTGGACGACGATCTCCCCGCCCAGGAAAAGATGGCCGAACGCGCCGGCGGCCGCTGGACCGTGCCGCAAATCTTCATCGGCGCGGCCCATGTCGGCGGCTGCGACGATCTCCATGCGCTCGAACGGGCGGGAAAGCTTGACGCCCTGCTCGCAAGGTGAGGCGGCGATGATCAAATATGCGCTGATCTGCGAGGCGCGCCACGAATTCGAAAGCTGGTTTTCGGATTCGCAGGCCTTCGAGACGCAGGCGCGCCGCGGCCTCGTGGAATGTCCCCATTGCGGGTCGCAACGCGTGGAGAAGGCGCTGATGGCGCCCGCCGTCTCCACCTCCAGGCGCAAGGCGCGCAACGCGCACGCCGAACGATCCGCCCCCGCCCAGCCTGAAGCCGCCGCCTCGCACGCCGCCCAGCCCATGGCCCTGCTCGACGACAAGCAGCGCGCCGTGCGCGACATGCTGCAGGCGCTGCACCAAAAGATCGCGGAAACGACCGTGGACGTGGGCGCAGGCTTCGTCGATGAAGCCCGCCGCATGCATGAAGGCGAGGCGCCCGTGCGCGCGATCCGCGGCCAGGCGTCCTTCGAACAGGCGAAGGAATTGTGGGACGAGGGCGTGCCGGTGCTGCCGATCCCCGCCCTTCCCGACGAGCGCAATTGAACCCGCCCGCGCCCGCCTAGTCGCGATCGTCGCAGTCCACAAGCGGGCGCCAGACGAGGCCGGGCCGGCCATAGGGCGCATAGACGGACGGAACCGCCTGCGCCGCAGCGCCCTGGGAGCCCGCGACGAGCAGCGCCGAGGCGATGGCGCCCGTCCCTGCGAAGACTTTGGCCGCCGTCCAGGCGGCCGCCTTGCGCGATCCGATCATCTCCGACTCCCGGGTTCGAACGTGACGCTCTTCAACGCGTCGGCGCGCGCGAGCGCCCTGTTCAAAAGGGGTAGGGACGACGGCGCAAAAGGCGAGGCGTCCGGTCAGGCGATGCGCAGCGGACGGCGCGCGACGACCATGTAATTCACGTCGAGATCGCGCGAGACCGACCAGGCGCGGGCGAAAGGCGCATAGCTGACGCCCGCCAGCGCATAAAGCTCGAGCCCTGCGGCGGCGATCCAGCTCTCCAGCTCTTCCGGCTTCACGAACTTGTCCCAGCTATGCGTGCCCGGCTCGACCCAGCGCAGCACATATTCGGCGCCCACGATGGCGAGCGCGAAACTCTTGAACGTGCGATTGAGCGTGGAGCAGAAGAACAGGCCGCCGGGTTTCACCAGCGCGGCGGCGTCGGCGATGAATCCGGCGGGATCGCGCACATGCTCCACCACCTCCATCGCGCAGACGACGTCGAAGCGCGCGCCCTCCTCGCGCAGCCGCTCCACCGAGACGGCGCGATATTGCGCCGGCGCGCCGCTCTGGGCCGCATGGGCGCGGGCGGTCTCGACATTGCCGGGCGCGGGATCGACGCCGAGGGCCTGCGCGCCCATGCGCGCGAGCGGCTCGGTGAGCAGGCCGCCCCCGCAGCCCACGTCGAGGATCGACAGGCCCTCCAGCGAGCGCAGGGAATCGGGATCGCGCGGCGCGCCGTCCGACGCCGCGAACGCGTCGATCATGGCGTCGCGCATCCAGCGCAGGCGGATCGGATTGATCCGGTGCAGGGCGGCCATGGGGCCCGTCTCGCTCCACCAGCTCTCGCCCAGCCGCTCGAATTGGGCGAGTTCGGCGGGATCGACGGACGCGCCCTCGACGGGGATGGAATGCGCCCGGGCGTCGGGGGACGGGCCTTCCTGCGCGGATGCGGACATGCGACCTCCGGAACGAGCGGCAGCGACGTTGACAGGCCGTGGCTGCGGGGTATCTATACGCGCCCTTTCAAGGGGGTGCGAGCGGCGCCTGCGCCGTCCCGCTGTCCTTTCACAAGCCGTCCGGCTTCGCAATCCGCGCCTGCTTCAGGTCGTCTGGCAAGCTCGTCAAGCAAGGGTCTCATGGCGCGTCTGGTGATGAAATTCGGCGGAACCTCCGTCGCCAATATCGAGCGCATCCGCAATGTGGCGGCCCATGTGCGCCGCGAGGTCGAGGCCGGCTATCAGGTCGCCGTCGTCGTCTCGGCCATGTCGGGCAAGACCAACGAGCTGGTGGGCTGGGTCAACGAGGGCTCCAAGCTCTATGACCCGCGCGAATATGACGCCGTGGTCGCCTCGGGCGAACAGGTGACGTCGGGCCTGCTGGCCATCGTCCTGCAGGAAATGGGCGTGCCGGCCCGCTCATGGCAGGGGTGGCAGATTCCCATCCTCACCTCGGACGCCCATGGCTCCGCCCGCATCGAGGGCGTGGACGCCAGGCGGCTGGACGAAGGCTTCGCGCGCGGCGAAGTGGCGGTGATCGCCGGCTTTCAGGGCGTGCACGAGGCCACGGGCCGCGTGACGACGCTTG
>CAIXDD010000233.1 GCA_903918155.1 uncultured Hyphomicrobiales bacterium | reverse complement strand
CTCCACAAGGCTCTCCCATCAGGTGAATGGCTGGCGCGGTCTATAGCCCTCCCCGGCCGGCCCGCCAAGCGGCGGCGACCGGCGGCGGGGACCGGCGGCGGGGACGGCGGCGGGACGGATCAGTCCGCGCCCTCGACGATCACGATGTCGCCGTCGGCCGCGCCCTTGCGCCATTGGGCGGCGTCCTGATATTCGGGCGAATTGTAACAGGCGAGCGCCTGTTCGTAGCTGTCGAACTCGATCAGGACCTGACGGGAGCGGATGTTCCCCTGAAGCGCGGACAGCCGGCCGCCGCGCACGAGGAAGCGCGCGCCGTATTTCTGGAAGGCGGGCGCGCTGCCGGCCAGATATTTCTTGTATGTCTCGGGATCGTGAACGTCGTTCTGCGCGATCCAGTAACCCTTGGGCATGGCCTGTCCTCCTGCGACGCTCCGGCGTCATCGGTTTGTGATAATGCCGCGCCAGAAGGACGGCCAGCCGTTTTTCGCAGCCGGAAGCCTTGCCGCAGACGGCGCGCGCGGCCATGTGAGCTGTCTGACACAGGGGAACCCATGCCGATCCGTCTCCGCTTCACGCCCGCCCGCGACTCGTCGCGGCTCTTGTCGCGGCTCTTGCCGCGCGCGCAGCGCGTTTTGCGCGCCTGTCTCGTCGCGCTCTGCGCGGGGGCGGCGAGCGCGTCCGCCGGCGGGGCGGCGGCGCAAGGCTCCGGGGCTTTCCATTTCGTCGCCTTCGGCGACATGCCCTATAATCCCGGCGACGAGGCGAAGGTGGAGCGCCTGATCGCGCGCATCAATGCGCACAGGCCCGCCTTCTCCATCCATATCGGCGACATGATCTCGGGCTCCGTTCATTGCACCGACGCCACGCTGGAAAGCTCCGCGCGCCAGCTCGCCATGCTGGAGGCGCCGCTCGTCTACACGCCCGGCGACAATGAATGGACCGATTGCCATCGCGAGCGCGGCGGAAGCTTCGATCCGCTCGAGCGGCTGGCGAAAGTGCGCGCGCTCATGTTCCCGACGCCCAGCCAGTCGCTGGGCCGCGCGCCGATGGCGGTGGAGAGCCAGTCCCGCACGATGGCGCAGCGTTTCGCCCCTTATGTGGAGAATGTGCGCTTCGTGAAGAACGGCGTGCATTTCGCCACCGTCCATGTGGTGGGCTCCAACAATAACATGGACGAGACGCGCCCCGCCGCCATGGCGGAGTTCCGCGCGCGCGACGAGGCCAACGCCGCATGGATCGCCCATGTCTTCGCGCAGGCCCGCGCGCAGGACGCCAAGGCGATCGTGCTCGCCTGGCAGGCCAATGTCTCCGCCGGCATGGAGCGGCGCAACGGCCGCTTCTCTGACGCCTTCCGCACGGTCGTCGACGCCGTGGCGCTAGGCGCGCGCGACCTGCGCAAGCCCGCGCTCGTGATCTGGGGCGATTACCATTTCTACGAAGTGTCGCGGTTCGTCGATTTCGCCGGCGCGCCGGTGCAAGGCGTCACCCGCCTGCAGGTCTATGGCGACAAGCTCGTGCACGCCGTGCGCGTGGACGTGGACCCGGATGCGCTCGCGCCCTTTTCCTTCACGCCGCTGCTGGAGCCGCTGAACGGATTGCCATGAGGCGCGGGCCGACGTTCATGAAACCTTCATGCTTGAACGCTAGCTTGCAAGAGTCAGGATTCGCTGAAGGCGAATCGTGGACGGAAGCGCCGGGCCGGAGGTACGCCCGGCGTTTTGCGTTTCAGGCGCCGCGCGCCATCTGCTGCGCGATCTCGCGCACGATCGCCTGCGCGGCGGCGCGGGGATCGGGCGCCTGCGTGACGGGACGTCCGACCACGAGATGATCGGCGCCGCCGGCGATCGCGCGGGCGGGCGTCATCACGCGCTTCTGGTCGCCGATCTCGGCGCCGGCGGGGCGCACGCCGGGCGTCACCAGCAGCATGTCGGGGCCCAGCAGCGCGCGCATGTCGGGCGCTTCCTCCGGCGAGAGAATGAGCCCGTGGACCTGCGCCTCCTGCGCCTGACGCGCGCGCCGCGCCACCAGCTCCTTCACGCCATAGGCGTAGCCCGCCGCCGCCAGATCGGAATCGTCGTAGCTCGTCATCACGGTGACGGCGAGAATCTTGAGGCTGGAGGAGCCCAGCGCCCCGCGCGCCGCGCGCATCGTCTGCGGATAGGCGTGGACGGTGAGAAAGGTCGCGCCCATTTCCGCCACCTGCGCGGTGGCGCGCGCGACGGTGTTGGGAATGTCATGCAGCTTGAGATCGAGGAAGACTTTCTTGCCGGCGCGCGCCAGCTCCTGGGCGAGCGGCAGGCCGCCGGCGTAAGTCAGCTCCATGCCGATCTTGTAGAAGGACACGTCCTCGCCCAGCGCGGCGACCATGGCGCGCGCATCGGCGACGGAGGGAAGATCGAGGGCGACGATGAGCCTGTCGCGGGCGGCGTCCATGGTCATGAAAGGCTTTCGCTTGCGTGAAGCGTCGGGCGCCCGACGCGATCTCAGCGGCGTTTACGCGGCTCGCCGATGCGCCGCAACAATTCGAGCGCGGGCTTCATGGCCCGTTCGTTGCGCACGCGCGCCGCGCGTCGCTCGAAATCGCTGCGCACGCGCTCGCGCGCGAGACGGATCTCGGTTTCGATGCGGTCGCAGGTGTCCAGAATCTCGTCCTTCATGCGCCCCGCGCCGGCCCTGAACTCGCCGATCAGCTTCTCGGCCGCATTGGCGCGCAAGGCGACGCCTTCGCCCAACGGGCGATAGCACCACACGCGCGCAGGCGGCAGGTTGAGCCAGACGGGCTGGGAGGCTTCCGCGGAGAAACGCGGCGCGCTCTCGCCCTTTACGCGGCGGGGAATGGGCGAGACCATGCCATAGGTGAATTGCACGACGACGCCGCGCGGGCCGATGATGTCGAACGCGTCGGCGAGCAGTTTCAGCCGGTCCGCATCCGGACGATTGAGCAGCGGCAGGCTGGAGACGACCGCGCAGGCCGGCCCGTCGACCACGCCGGCCAATGTGCCGGCGAGATCGTAGGCGTCGCCCTGCACCACGCGCACGCCCGGGAACCGACGCTCCAGCAGGCGGCAGAAGGCGGGATCATATTCCACGAGAATGAGACGCTCGGGCGCCAGACCCCGATGCAGAAGCGCCTGCGTGACAGGCCCCGTGCCCGGCCCCAGCTCGATCACCGGGCCCGGCGCGTCGAGATCCACGCAACGCGCCATCGCCCGCGCGAGGAAGCGCCCGGAGGGCGAAACCGCGCCGGTCGCGCCCGGATTCTCGAACCAGGCCTTGATGAAGCGGGCCTCGTCGGCGAATCGCTGATGAAAGAGGCCTTCCCGGCTGCGGCCGGGCTCGGGCGGATCGACTTGCGTACGCACGAAACCTCTTTGTCTGGCTACGCTTCCGTCATTGTTCTTTGGAATAAGTCGCCGACTTCTCCGTTCGCGTCAAGGAAAGGCGCAGACAAGCGTACTTCGGTCAAGCCCATGAGTCTGTTTTAATCCCCTCTGGCGGGCACCGACGGGGGCGCCCTATATGGCTCCCATGCTCGAGCTGGCCCCGGGGCTCATTCATCTGCCCGCCTTTTTCGACCGCGCCGCGCAGGAGCGCCTCGTGGACGATCTGCGCGCGGCGGTCGCGCAAGCGCCGCTGTTCACGCCGCGGATGCCGCGCACCGGCAAGGCGTTTTCCGTGCGCATGACCAATTGCGGGGTTTTGGGCTGGGTGTCGGACGCGGCGGGCGGCTATCGTTATCAGGCCGGCCATCCCGAGACGGGCGCCGCCTGGGCGCCCATTCCCCCGCTGGCGCTGACGGCCTGGGAGGCCGGCGGCTATCGCGCCCCGCCCGAGGCCTGCCTCGTCAATTTCTACGACGGAGGCGCCAAGATGGGCCTGCATCAGGACCGCGACGAACAGGCGCTGGACGCGCCCGTCGTCTCCATATCGCTGGGGGATTCCTGTCTGTTCCGCTTCGGCGGCGCGAACCGCGGCGGCACCACCCGTTCGGTGCGCCTGCATTCGGGCGACGTGGTGCTGATCGGCGGGGAGTCGCGCCTGTGCTTCCACGGCGTCGACAAGATCTATGGGGGCACGTCGACGCTGCTCGCCCAGGGCGGGCGGATCAACCTGACCCTGCGGCGGGTGAGTCAGCCCCCGGTCGAGGGATAAGTGGGCAAGGACCAGTCGCGCGCGATGGCGAGCGCGCGCAGGCCGAAGGCCATGGCGACGCCGCCCAATGTGGCGACCCCCTCGCTGGCGCCCGCCGCATGCAGCGCCACGAAAACCCCCGCGCCCAGCGCCGCCGCCGTGACGTAAATCTCCCGCCGCAGCACCAGCGGCGTCTCCCCGGCCAGAATGTCGCGCACCACGCCGCCGAACGTCGCCGTGATCGCGCCGAACACGATGGCGGTGAAAGGATGGGACGGCGCCGCAAGCGCCTTTTGCGCGCCCGCCACGGCGAAAATCGCCAGCCCCGCGCCGTCGGCCCACATCAGCAGGCGGAAGGCGCCGCGCGGCGTGGCGGAGACGCGCGGACCGATGAGGAAGGTGGCGAGCCCCACGACCATGCAAATGATGGGGCCCGTGGGATCGGACACCCAGCCAGCCGGCTGGCCCAGCAGGACGTCGCGCAGCGTGCCCCCGCCCACGCCCGTCACCGTGGCGAGCAGGGCGAAGCCGAGCGGATCCATGCCCTTGCGCGCAGCCGTCAGCGAGCCCGTCAGCGCGAAGACCGCCACGCCGATCCATTCGAGGACGAGCGGCGCGTAACCGCTCACGCGCCGGCGGGCGTCTGGTCGTCGCCGGCGGCCGCCTTCGGGCCGCCGCGCGAGACGCCGACTTTCGCGGGCCGCAGGCAGCGTTCGCCGATCGCATAACCCGATTCCACGACCTGCAGCACCGTATTGTTCGGCACGCCGGGATCGGGAATCTCGAACAGGGCCTCATGCATGTTGGGATCGAAACGCTGCCCCTGCGGCTCAAGCTTCTTGACGCCGAAACGGGCGAGCCGCGAGAGGAAATCGCGCTCGGTCAATTCGATGCCTTCGACCAGCGTCTTGAGATCGCCGTCGGCCGCGGAGGCGCCGGCGGGCACGCTGTCGAGCGCGCGGCGCAGATTGTCGGCGAAGCCCACCATGTCGCGGGCGAAATTCGTCACGCCGTAGAGCTTGGCGTCGGCGACTTCCTTCTCGGTGCGCCGGCGCAGGTTCTCCATGTCGGCGAGCGTGCGCAACATGCGGTCCTTCAGCTCGGCGTTTTCCGCATTGAGCTTTTCGAGCACGGCGAAGGCGTCCTGCGCGGAGGGGCCGCCCGTGGGGCCGCCCGCCGCGTCGGCCTCCGGCCTGCCGTCGGGCGCAGCGCCGGCCTGGGTCTGGGCGGCGCCTTCGGCGAATTCCTGCTGTTCCTTGTCGTTCATCATGATCCCGTCGAAAGGGGCCGCGCGCGCGCAGCCTGCGCGCCCTTGGCGCGGCGTCGGGTTCGATATCAGGTGGCGAGCGGCAAAAATCAAGCTTGTGAGCGCGCTTGTGCGACCATTGGGGGCCCATTTGGGGGCCCATTTGGCGGCCCCCCAAGGCCGCCGCCGCCCGCTCAGCCCTCGCCGGCCTTGCGGCGGGCGGCGGGCCGCGCCGCCTCGCGGGCG